>NZ_JBHVXZ010000012.1:0-51961 GCF_042881395.1 Amycolatopsis sp. NPDC058278
CGCGCGCCCCGCCCCCCCCCCACCACCAGCTCCACACCACCTCCCGGGTGGCGGTCGTGGCGGACGGCAGCGCCGCCCACCCCGGCTGCCGGGCGCGGGGGGCCCCCGGTGGGCCCCCGGGGTGCCGCCCGGCCAGGGAATACCCCGCCCGCGGCGGCGGCCCTAACGTCGAACGTCGACCACCGACTCGACGAAGGGGAAGAATGCGCCTGCGCGCCCTGCTCGCCGCTGCCGTTTTGACCGTCTCCACCGCTCCCGCCGCCTGGGCCGTCGCCCACGGTTCCGACGTCCCACCGGGGCAGTACGGGTTCGTCGCGAAGCTCGCGATGACGAAGATCCCGCGCCCGGACGGCTCGACGTACAGCAGCTACTGCACGGGTGCGCTCGTCGCGCCCGCCTGGGTCCTGACGACCGGCCACTGCTTCCACGACGCCCACCGCGACCGCGTCTCGGGCAAGACCCCGTACCCGACGACGGTGACGCTGGGCCTGACCGACGAAGCCACGGAATCGGGCATCGCCCGCAAGGCGACCGAGGTCCTCCAGGCCAAGGAGAACGACGTCGCCCTGGTCCGCCTGGACTCCCCGGTGACCACGGTGCCGCCCCTCACAGCGAGCCGCGCGACCCCGAAGGTCGGCCGGCAGCTGACGCTGGCGGGCTGGGGCAGCCTGACGAGCTCGGACCCCAAGCCGGCCACCCGCCTCCAGCAGGGCACGGTGGCGGTGGCGAAGGTGGATCCGACGACGCTGGGCGTCCGCGGCGCGGCCCCGGAGATCACGACGAGTGCGTGCACGTACGACTCGGGAGCCCCGTATTTCTCGGGCGACGAGCTGGTCTCCTTGGAGGCAACGGGCCCGGACTGTCCCCACGCGGGCATCGAGACGACGAGCCGGGTGGACGTCATAGCGGACTGGATAGCCACCCACACGGCGTAACTTCGCCCAGGGCGAACACAGGTGACAAACCCCACCGAGCCCCCTGGATGCCCTCCCGGACCACGCTGGAAGGCGACGGGAGGCACCGTGGGGGGGTCCGGGGGGCTCGGCCCCCGGGAGACATAAAGCCAATGGGAAGGGCCCCGATCGCGCTAGCGATCGGGGCCCTGAACAGCGTGGGCGAGGAGGGAGTTGAACCCTCACGTCCTTTCGGACACACGGACCTGAACCGTGCGCGTCTGCCATTCCGCCACTCGCCCGAGTGCTTCTCTCATGCAGCGAGGAGAAGACTAGCAGGTGCTTTGAACGGGTTTCACCGGGGGCCGTGTCGAGGCTCGCTCACCCGGATAGGATCGGTGCGGAAGCACACGTGTGAGGAGGTTTTCCCCGGTGGGCCGCGCCGAACGATTCGACAGGCGACTCGAGAACCTGGTGGGGAACACTTTCGCGCGCATGTTCGGTGGCAACGTCGTCACGCAGGAAGTGGCGATCGCCCTGGAGCGGGAGAGTGAGGAGAACGTTCGTGAGCTGGCAGGCGGTCGGCAGCTCGCCCCCAATCACTACATCGTGTCGCTGGGGGCGGCTGACCACGAGCGCATGGCCGGTGACGAGCAGCGTGTCACGCAGATGCTGGCCAGGGCAGTGGCGGAACACCTCGCCGCCGAGGGTCTGGACACCTATGGTGACGTCGTCGTATCACTCGAGCGCAACGAGGCGCTGCATACTGGACAGTTCAAGACCCGTTCGTCCGTCGATCCCGACGCCCGCCCCTCAGGCGCCGGTTCACCGCGGTCGGCACGACCCAGCAACGCAGGAGACCCAGCAATGAGCCAGCCCCCCGGCTACGGCCAATACGACCAGGGTGACCCGTACGGCCAGCAGGGCCAGTACGGCTACGGACAGCAGGGTGGCCAGCAGCCCGGGTACGACCAGGGTTACGGCCAGCAGGGTGGATACGACCAGTACGGCGGTCAACAGCAGCCCGCTGCCGGTGGCTACGACCAGTACGGCCAGCCGCAGCAGGGTGGTGGCTACGACCAGTACGGCCAGCAGCCCCAGGCCGGCTACGACCAGGGCTACGCCCAGCCCCAGGGCGGTGGCTACGAGCAGGGCGGCTACGCCCAGCCGCAGGGCGGTGGCTACGACCAGGGCTACGCCCAGCCCCCGGGCGGCGGGTACGACCAGGGCGGCTACCAGCAGGGTGGCTACGACCAGTACGGCGGCCAGCAGCCTCAAGGCGGGTACGACCAGTACGGCCAGCAGCAGGCGTACGGCGCCCCGGCCGCGGACCCGTACGCCCAGCAGCAGGGCGGCTACGGCCAGCCCGCGCCGGGCCGTCAGCTCGCGGCGAGCCTGCAGCTGGACGACGGCTCGAACCGCACGTACTCGCTGAAGCAGGGCGGGAACGTCGTGGGCCGGGGCCAGGACGCGGACTTCCGCCTGCCGGACACCGGGGTCTCGCGCCGCCACCTGGAGATCACCTGGGACGGCCAGAGCGCGACGCTCGCGGACATCGGCTCGACGAACGGCACGACCGTGAACGGCACCCCGGTCCAGACCTGGCAGCTCGCCGACGGCGACGTCATCCGGGTGGGTCATTCGTCCTTGGTGTTCCGTACACAGGGCTGACTCAGGACCCGGAATACTGTTCCCGCAGAATTGACGTGCGGGGGGACCGCGGCGTACCCGCGTCGCGGCTGCACGGACGAGTCGGGAGCGGACACACCAAGTGCCAGAGCTGGTCGTACAACTCACCAGGGTGGGCTTCCTCGTGCTGCTCTGGCTCTTCGTGTTCGCCGCGCTCAGAGTCGTCCGTTCGGACCTCTACGCGGCGTCAGGCATGCGCGTCCAGGTGCCGACCTTCGGGCGCAAGAAAGAGAAGAAGCCGCGCAACAGCAAGTCGCCGCAGCAGCTGCTCGTGACCCACGGCGCGCTGGCGGGGACCCGCATCGCGCTGGACGGCCGGCCGATCCTGATCGGCCGGGCCGACGACTCCACGTTGGTCCTCGACGACGACTACGCGTCGACCCGCCACGCGCGGATCGCCCAGCGCGGTGAGGACTGGTACGTGGAAGATCTGGGCTCGACGAACGGGACCTACCTCGACCGGGCTAAGGTCACTGCACCCCTCCGGGTCCCGCTCGGAGTCCCCATCCGGATCGGCAAGACGGTGATCGAGCTTCGCCCATGACTCTCGTCCTCCGCTACGCAGCCCGCAGCGACCGGGGCCTGGTGCGTTCGAGCAACCAGGACTCCGTGTACGCCGGCCCTCGCCTGCTCGCGCTCGCCGACGGCATGGGTGGCCACGCGGCGGGTGAAGTCGCCAGCAAGGTCGTCATCGCCTCCCTCGCCCCCCTCGACGACGACGAACCCCGTGACGACCTGCTCGCCCAGCTGCGCGAAGCGGTGGCGAACGGCAACGCCGCGATCGCCGAGCTCGTCTCGCAGGACCCCGACCTCGACGGCATGGGCACCACGCTCACCGCCGTCCTGTTCGCCGGCACCCGGCTGGGTCTGGTGCACGTCGGCGACTCGCGGGCCTACCTGCTGCGCAGCGGTCAGTTCGCGCAGATCACGCGGGACGACAGCTTCGTCAACGAACTCTTGGAACAGGGCCGGATCACGCCCGAAGAGGCGGCGGTGCACCCGCAGCGGTCGCTGCTGCTCAAGGCACTCACCGGCCACGAGGTCGAGCCGAGCCTGACCGTGCGCGAGGCCCGCTCCGGCGACCGGTACCTGATCTGCTCGGACGGCCTTTCCGGCATGGTCAGCGACGAGACGCTGGCCGAGGCCGTGCAGATCCCGGACCCGCAGCAGTGCGCCGACCGGATGATCGAGCTGGCGCTCAAGGGCGGCGGCACGGACAACGTCACGGTGATCATCGCGGACGTGGTCGACGTCGACTTCGGCGAGGACGCGCCCATCGTGGGCGGCGCCGCCGGGGACGGCAGCGACGAGCTGCACCAGGGCGACTCGCCCGCGGCGCGGGCCAGGGCGCTGACCCAGCCGCCTCCGCAGCAGCGCCCGGACCTGCCGCAGCCCCAGGAGGACCCGAAGGCCAAGCGCCGGAAGCGGTTCCGCTGGCTGGCCGGGGCGCTCGTCGTCCTCGTGGTGCTCGCCGCGGCCGCCATCGCGACCCGCTACTTCGTGCTGAGTCAGTACTATGTCGGCGAGGGAGCGGATGGGGAGGTCGTGATCTACCGCGGCGTCCCCGGCAGCATTCTCGGCATCGACCTGCACGCCTACGAGCAAGGGTCCTGCCCGCCGAGCCAGGTGTGCACGGACAAGCTGCGCGTCACCCAGCTCCAGGAGGACGCGCGGCTGGCGGTGCAGAACGGCGTCAAGAAGGACAACCTCGACGAAGCGCGGAAGTACATCGACGACTTCCTGCAGCTGCGCAAGCGCCTGAACAACTGCGCGCCGGCGGGCGGTCAGCCGTCCTCGACGCCAACCCCTTCGGTCACGCCGACGACGACTCCGTCGGCTCCGGCCGGCTCTACTGCTCCGTCGTCGGCGAACCAGCCAGCGGGGAGGGACTGCTCGACGCCGAGTTCGACGGCACCGACGACGGGAGGCGGTAACTGATGAGCCAGCCCGCCGCGCGCGCCGCCGAACCCCTCGCCGCGCAGTTCCAGACGAACCCGCCGCGCGAGGTCCCGACCCGCCGCAACACCGAGCTGGTGCTGCTGGGCTTCGCGACCTTCATCGTCACCGTCGCGCTCGTCCTCGTGGAAGCGAACCAGGAGCAGGAACTCACCGCGTCGATCATCTGGCTCGGCCTGGCCTACCTCGGGGTGTTGACCGGCGCGCACCTGGCCGTCCGCAAGTGGGCGCCGTACGCCGATCCCGTGCTGCTCCCCTGCGTCGCGCTGTTGAACGGCATCGGGCTGGTGATGATCCACCGGATCGACCTGGCCCTGGCCGAACGCGCCACGCAGCAGGGCAAGGACTACACGCCCGCCGTCACCGCCCAGGTGCTGTTCACGGTGATCTCGCTGGTGTTCTTCGTCGTGGTGCTGATCGTGGTCAACGACCACCGCACGCTGACCCGCTACGGCTACACCGCGGGCCTGATCGGCATCGTCGCACTGGCGCTGCCGGCGCTGCTGCCGTCGAGCCTGTCCGAGGTCAACGGCGCCAAGGTGTGGCTGAAGCTGCCGTTCTTCTCGATCCAGCCGGGCGAGTTCGCGAAGATCCTGCTGATGATCTTCTTCGCTTCGTTCCTGGTGTCGAAGCGGGACCTGTTCATGGTGGCGGGCAAGAAGCTCGTCGGCGTCGAGCTGCCGCGCGCCCGCGACCTCGGCCCGATCCTGATCGCCGCGTTCGTCTGCATCGGCGTCCTGGTGTTCGAGAAGGACCTCGGCACGTCGCTGCTGTTCTTCAGCGTCATCCTCGTCATGCTGTACGTCGCGACCGAGCGGGCCATCTGGGTCGTCCTGGGCCTCAGCTTCTTCGCCGTCGGCTGCGTGATCGCCTACAACCTCTTCACGCACGTCCAGCAGCGCGTGGCGAACTGGCTGGACCCGCTGGCCACCTACGACGACGCCGGCGGCGGCTACCAGCTCGCGCAGGGCCTGTTCGGGCTCGGCACCGGCGGCGTGGGCGGCACCGGGCTCGGTGCCGGGCGGCCGGACATGGTGCCCGAAGCCAACACCGACTTCATCACCGCGTCGATCGGCGAGGAGCTCGGCTTCATCGGGCTGGCCGCGGTGTTGATGCTCTACTTGATGGTCGCCATGCGCGGCATGCGGAGCGCGCTCGCCGTGCGCGACACGTTCGGCAAACTGCTCGGCGGCGGGCTCGCGTTCACCATGGTCATGCAGATCTTCGTCGTCGTCGGCGGGGTCACGAAACTCATCCCGGAGACCGGTATCACCGCCCCGTTCCTGTCCAAGGGTGGTTCGTCGCTGCTCGCGAACTACATCCTGGTCGCGCTGCTGCTCCGCATCTCCGACGCGGCCCGCAAGCCCACCTCGCGCCCGAAGCCGCAGCAGCAGCCGCAGGCGCCGATCGCGGAAGCGCACACCGTGCTCGTGCAGCGGCCGCCGGCGGAGGGGGGTGCGCAGGCGTGAACACCCCGCTCCGCAAGGTCGGCATGGCGATGCTCGTGATGGTCGTCCTGCTGCTCGCCAACGCCACCTACATCCAGGTGGTGAAGGCCGACGACTACCGCACCGACTCCCGCAACGCGCGCGTGCTCTACGACGAGTTCGCCCGCCAGCGCGGCAAGATCGTGTCGCAGGCCAACGGCGAGGTGCTGGCCAGCATCAACCCGTCGAACGACAAGTACAAGTACGTCCGGACCTACGCCGACGGCCCGATGTACGCGCCGGTCACCGGCTACTACTCGATCAACTACGGCGCCGGCGGCCTGGAGCGCGCCGAGGACGACGTCCTCAACGGCTCCGACCCACGGCTGTTCGTGCGGCGGCTGTCGGACATGGTCACCGGCCGGGACCCGAGCGGCGGCAACGTCCGGCTGACCATCGACCCGGCCGTGCAGAAGGCCGCGTACGACCTGATGACGCAACGGGGCTACACCGGCGCCGTCGTCGCGATGGAACCCAAGACCGGCCGGATCCTGGCGATGGTCTCGACGCCGTCGTACGACCCGAACCAGCTGGCCTCGCACACGTCGAAGGCGCAGATCGACGCCTGGAACGCGAACAACAAGGACCCGAAGAAGCCCATGCTGAACCGGGCGATCTCCGAGACCTACCCACCGGGTTCGACGATGAAGCTCGTCACCGCGGCGGCCGCGCTCGAGGACGGCAAGGGCCCGGACACCCAGATCGACACGTCGCCGAACACGAAGGTGCCGGGCTCCAGCAAGACACTGGAGAACTACGCCGGCAGCGCCTGCCCCGGCAACACGTTCAAGGACGCGCTCGCACACTCCTGCAACGTGCCGTTCGCGCAGTTCGCCGGTGCGCTCGGCGCGGACAAGTTCAGGAAGACGGCGGCGAACTTCGGCATCGGGCAGACCGACCTGACCGTGCCGATGAAGGTCGCCGGGTCGACGGTCGGCCCGCTCGACTCGCAGGACGCGCTCTTCCAGAGCGGTATCGGCCAGCGTGACGTCCGGCTGACGCCACTGCAGGACTGCCTGCTCGCGGCCACCGTGGCCAACGGCGGGATGGCGATGAAGCCGCAACTGGTGCAGTCCGTGCTGGCACCGGACCTGTCGACCATCGAGGACTACAGTCCGACCGAACTCACCGGCACTCCGGCGCTGTCGTCGTCGAACGCCGCGATCCTCAAGGACATGATGATCGCTTCCGAGGGCTTCACCCAGGGCGGCGGCAAGCGCCCGGACATCCAGATCGCGTCGAAGACCGGCACCGCCGAGCACGGCACGGACTCCAAGAACACCGCCCCGCACGCCTGGTACACCGCCTTCGCCCCGGCGAACGACCCGCAGATCGCGGTCGCCGTGATCGTCGAGGACGGCGGCAACCGCGGCCTCGCGGCCACCGGAGGCAAGGTCGCTTCGGAGATCGGCCGTGCCGCCATCAACGCGAAGCTCGGGGGTGGATAGCGCATGCTGTCCTCCGGTCAGCTGCTGGCCGACCGCTACAAGCTGACGAGCCGGATCGCCGTCGGCGGGATGGGTGAGGTCTGGCAGGCCAGCGACACCCGGCTCGACCGGACCGTGGCCGTCAAGATCCTCAAGGCCGAACTCTCCGGCGACGCCGAGTTCCTCCACCGCTTCCGCACGGAAGCGCGGATGACGGCGTCCCTGAACCACCCCGGCATCGCCGCGGTGCACGACTACGGCGAAACCATCTTCGACGGCGACCTGCCGATCGCCTACCTGGTGATGGAGCTCGTCGACGGCGACCCGCTGGCCGGGCTGCTGGCCAAGCACGGGCGGCTGTCGGCGGAGTTCACCCTCGACATGCTCGAGCAGGCGGGCAACGCACTCCAGGCGGCGCACAACCACGGCCTGGTCCACCGCGACGTCAAGCCGGGCAACATCCTGGTGACGTCGGCCGGGCAGGTGAAGATCACCGACTTCGGCGTGGCGAAGGCGGCCGACGCCGCCCCGGTCACCCGGTCCGGCATGGTCATGGGCACCGCGCACTACATCGCCCCGGAGCAGGCGCTCGGGCAACCGGCCGAGCCGGCGTCCGATGTCTACTCGCTGGCGGTGTGCGGCTACGAATGCCTCGCCGGGCACCGGCCGTTCCTGTCCGAGAACGCCGTGACGGTCGCGATGATGCACATCCGCGACATCCCGCCGCCGCTGCCGCCGGACGTCCCGCCCGCGGCGCGCGCGGTGATCGAGGCGACCCTGATCAAGGATCCGCGGCAGCGCTACAACAACGGCGGCGAGTTCGCGGCCGCCGTCGCCGCGGTCCGCGCCGGGCTGCCGCTGCCCACGCCGTCCGGGCTGGTGAACGCCACCTACGCGACCGGGCAGCAGCCCCAGCAACCGCAACAGGTGCAGCCACCGCCGTCGATGCCGGTGCCGATACCCCAGCAGCAGCTTCCCCCGCCGCAGCAGCCGATGGGTCCGCCGTCCCCCGCGATGAACCCGATGCTCGCCATCGGCCCGCCGTCCCGGCCCGCCCCGCGGCAGGTCATGCTGCCGGCCGCCAGGAAGAAGACGCAGTGGGGCTGGTGGGCGCTTCTCGCGGCGATCCTGCTCGTTGTCCTGGTGGCGGGCATCGTGCTGGTGGCGAAGATGCTGGGCGGCGGCAACGGCTCGCCGCCGCACAACGGCCAGCCGCAGAGCCAGGTGTTCCCGGGCAGACAGGTGCCCGCGGAGCAGTCCTCGAGCGGCTACCCGGCGGACACTCCCGGCACGACCGACGATGGCCGGCAAGGCATCATGACCACACCTTGGACGGAATGGAACGGCATCCAGAGATGAGCACACCCAGACTGCTCTCCAACCGGTACGAGCTGGGCGAAACGCTCGGCTACGGAGGCATGTCCGAGGTCCACCACGGCCACGACGTGCGCCTCGGCCGGGAAGTCGCGATCAAGATCCTCCGTGCCGATCTCGCCAGGGATCCGCAGTTCCTGGAGCGCTTCCGCCGCGAAGCGCAGAACGCCGCCGCCCTGAACCACCCGGCGATCGTCGCGGTCTACGACACGGGCGAAGCGAACGCCGAGTTCGGCCCGCTGCCGTACATCGTCATGGAGTACGTCGAAGGCCGGACGCTGCGCGACATCGTCAAGACCGAAGGCCCGATGTCGCAGAAGCGGGCGATGGAGGTCATGGCCGACGTCTGCGCGGCGCTGGACTTCTCGCACCGCCACGGCATCGTGCACCGCGACGTCAAGCCGGCCAACGTGATGATCACGAAGAACGGCGCGGTCAAGGTGATGGACTTCGGCATCGCGCGCGCGATGCACGACGGCCAGTCCGCCATGACCCAGACCGCCGCGGTGATCGGCACGGCGCAGTACCTGTCGCCGGAGCAGGCCCGCGGTGAGTCGGTCGACGCCCGTTCCGACGTCTACGCCGCCGGCTGCGTGCTGTACGAGCTGATCACCGGCGAGCCGCCGTTCACCGGGGACTCCCCGGTCGCGGTCGCCTACCAGCACGTCCGCGAAGACCCCAGCGCGCCCTCGTCGGTGAACCCGGCGGTGGCGCCGGAGCTGGACGCGGTCGTGCTGAAGGCGCTGGCCAAGGGCCCGGCGAACCGCTACCAGTCGGCGGCGGAGATGCGCTCGGACCTGGTGCGCACGCTCTCGGGCCAGCGCCCGGTGGCGCCGATGGTGATGTCCGAAGACGAGCGCACGCAGGTGATGAACGCCGACCGGCGGCAGCCGCAGCGCTACGACGAGTACAGCGAGCCGGACGACGAGGACCCGAAGGCCAAGCGACGGCGTCGCACGATCCTGGCCGCGGTGGCCGCGGTGTTCGTGCTGGGCGCGGTGCTGCTGATCATGTGGCTGTCGAACGCGTTCAAGAGCAACGACGCGACGCTGGTGGCGGTCCCGGACGTGCTGCACCAGACGGTCCCCCAGGCCCGGGAGACGTTGATCAGCAAGAACCTCACCGGAACGGTCGAGCAGAAGCAGGTGACCTGCGGGGTGCAGCCGACCGACGGCAGCCCGCAGTGCGGCCAGGACGACGTCAACCGGGTCGTCAAGGTCGACCCGGGGGTCGGCACCCAGGTGGCCAGTACCCAGAAGATCACGCTGTACGTCGGCGTCCCGCCGGGCAAGGCCAACGTGCCGGACCTCAAGGGCAAGTCCCGTGACCAGGCCGAGCAGCTGCTCACCGACGCGAAGCTGACCCTCGACCCGACCGTCCAGGAGACCGAGGTCTCCGACCCGAACCAGGCCGGCCTGGTGCAGGGGCAGAACCCGCCCGCGAATACCCAGCTCGACCAGGGCGCCAGCGTCAAGATCACGGTGGGCAAGTCGAAGCAGCTCAAAACGGTCACCGACTTCACCAACCAGCCGTACTCGAAGGCGAAGTCGACGCTGGAGAGCCAGGGCTTCACGACGAAGCGAGTCGACCAGGCTTCGGAGACGGTGCCGAAGGACACGGTCATCACCCAGAACCCGAACGGCGGGCAGCTCGCGGTGGGCAGCCAGATCGTGCTCACCGTGTCGACCGGCCCGGACAGCTCGAGCCAGATCCAGATGCCGCTCCTGGCCGGGATGACCCTCGACCAAGCGCAGGACAAGCTGTCGAGCATGGGCTGGACCGGCAAGTTCAACCAGAAGTCCGACAAGAACAGCAGCGCACCCGAGGGCACGATCACGGGTCAGAACCCGTCCGCCGGCACGATGATCAACAAGGACCAGAACGTCACGGTCAACGTGTCGGAAGGCAACGGGTTGCCGTCCATCACCTTCCCCACAACGACGAGAACCTCCAACTAGCGAGCAACGAGAAAGGCCCGCACGGTTCGCCGTGCGGGCCTTCTTCGTCGATCAGGACTGGTCGAGGAACCCTTGCACGGCACCGAGAACCTGGGCGGCGTCGCTCGCGGCACCGAAATCGAGCTCGAGTTCCTCGGCGGCGCCCGAACGTTTGACCTTCAGCGAAACGCGGGTTTCCCGGAACCGCCCCAGCCACGCGAAGAGCGAGCGGCAGAAGACGTCGGCGGAGGTGCTCGAAACGCCGACCACGACGGCGTCGAAGACCTGGACCCGGCCGCGGAGCTCGTCTTCGCCGCGCAGCCAGTCGGCGAGTTCCGGAAGCTCGCCGCCGGAGTTTGGCACGGTGATCGCGACGATCCCAGCCGTCACCCGAGCTCCCTTCGCCCAGAACCGGAGAGGACCCGAACCTTAGCCGTCCGCGCGGTCCCACTGGAAGCCCGGGGAGAGAATTGAATTCTGCAATTTGCAGTCAGGACCGGCGACGCACGATCGCCGAAACGGCGAAGTAGCTGACGGCCAGCATCGCCACCGCCGTCACCAGGGCCAGGACCAGCGGGCCGCCGACCGGCTCGTCGTCGGTCAGGGCGTGCAGAAGCGGGTGGACCAGGGGGATCTTCGCCAGCAGGACGACGACGAGCGTGATCACCGCGGCGAGCACCGTCCAGCCGATGCGGTGGACCAGCAGCCGCGAACACGGGAGCGCGATCGCGATGCCCAGCATCGCGCACGCGAGGTGCGCGAGCAGCCCGATGCCGAGCGCCGACGGCTGGATCCGGAACGACTTGAGCGCCGACCACACCTCGGTGATCGCGGTGAGGACCAGCGAACAGGCCAGCACGGTGAGGATCGCGCCGGTGATCATCCGCCGCCACTGCCGTGCGTGGCTCAGGGTCACCAGGCGCTGCACCGGGTCTTCGATGTCGAGCAGCGCGATCGTCAGCCAGCAGGAGACGACCAGCAATCCACCGGCGCTGACACCGAACAGCGGCAGCGGCGGGGAATGCGGGTCGGCGTAGAGGATCACGCACAGCGCGAGGTAGGCCAGCAACGCCGGCAGGTACCGCTGCGAATGGCCGAGCAGCGCCAGGTAGTACCGCGTCAGGGCGAGCACGGCGCCACCTCCCGCACCGACCAGCCGTCTCCGAGCGCCCGCAGCAGAACCGCGTCGACGCGGGCGACCTCGACCGTCAACACCACGTGCGGGCCTTCGGTGACGGCGTGCCGCACGCCGGGCTCGTCCGCCCAGCCGGTGCCGGTGCCGCGCAAGACGATCCGCGTGGTCGGCTCCGCCCGTTCCGCCGTGAGCCTTCCGGAGTCCATGAGGTGGACGACGTCGGCGTGGTCGTGCACCACCTGCGGCCGGTGGTCGGTGAACACGACGCTCGCCCCGCGCGCCCGCGTCTCGGCGACGAGCTCACCGAGGATGGTGTGTGTCCCGACGTCGAGGCCGGACCACGGCTCGTCGAGGATCAGCAGATCGGGCCGGACCATCACGGCCTGCGCGAGCCCGACTTTCTGCGCGTTGCCCTTGGACAGGGTGCGCAGCGGCGCCGTCGGGCCGCCGACGAGGGCGAGCCGTTCGAGCAGCGGGTCGATCACCGAGAGGTCGTCGAGCCCGCGGATGCGCGCCATGTGCCGCAGGTAGGCGCGGGCGCCCATGCGCTGGCCGGCCGGGAAGCGGTCCGGCAGGTAGCCGATCCGCGGGGTGCCGCCGACCGTCCCCGTGGTCGCGTGCGAGACGCCGGCCATGATCCGCAGCAGCGTCGACTTCCCGGAGCCGTTGCTGCCGAGGATGCCGACGACGTGGCCGGGCTCGACGGTCAGGTCGACGTCGCGCAGGACGAAGTCACCGCGCCCGTACCGCTTGCCGACCCCTTCGAGCCGGATCACGCAACAGCGGCCTTCTGCAGCGCCTTGGTCGCGCGTTCGAGCTCGTTCACCCGGGCCGGCTCGACGGGGTGCCCCGCGGCGGCCAGCCAGTTCGCGAGCATCCGGTGGCCGCCCTCGGTGAGCACGGACTCCGGGTGGAACTGGACACCTTCCAGCGGCAGCTCACGGTGACGCATGCCCATCACGATGCCGGACTCGGTGCGCCCGGTGATCTCGAAGACGGCGTCCGGAATCGTGTCCGGCACCACGGTCAGGGAGTGGTACCGGGTGGCCGTGAACTCCTCGGGCAGGTCCTTGAGGATGCCGGCGCCGGTGTGCCGCACCTGGCTCGTCTTGCCGTGCAGCAGCTCGGGCGCGCGGTCGACGGTGGCGCCGTAGACGACGCCGAGCGCCTGGTGGCCGAGGCAGACGCCGAGCATCGGCGTGCTCGTCTCGGCGCACTTGCGGATGACGTCCATGCTCTGACCGGCGCGTTCGGGGGTGCCCGGGCCCGGCGAGACGAGCACGGCGTCGAACTCGGGGACGCGGTCGAGGTCCACGACGTCGTTGCGCCAGACCGTGCAGTCGGCGCCGAGCTGGGCCAGGTACTGGACCAGGTTGTAGACGAAGCTGTCGTAGTTGTCGACGACGAGAACGCGCATGGCGCCGAGCTTACCGGCTCCCACCTGGTGGACCGTACGCCAAATCACATTTTAGGTTAGGTGGTCCTAACTTACCGTGGGACCAGTGAGCCGATCTCTTCGTGTGGCCGTGGTGGGTGCCGGTCCTGCCGGCATCTACGCCGCCGACATCCTGGACAAGTCCGACGCCCACGTCACGATCGACCTGTTCGAGCGCATGCCCGCGCCGTTCGGGCTGATCCGGTACGGCGTCGCGCCCGACCACCCCCGCATCAAGGGCATCGTGACGGCGCTGGAGAAGGTGCTCTCGAAGCCGAACATCCGGCTGCTGGGCAACATCGACTACGGCACCGATATCAAGCTCGACGAGCTGCGCGAGTTCTACGACGCGGTGATCTTCTCCACGGGCGCGTCCGCCGACCGCGCGCTCGACATCCCGGGCATCGACCTGGACGGCAGCTACGGCGCCGCCGACTTCGTGTCCTGGTACGACGGCCACCCCGACGTGCCGCGCACCTGGCCGCTGACCGCGTCTTCGGTCGCCGTCCTCGGCGTCGGGAACGTCGCGCTGGACGTGGCGCGGGTGCTGGCGAAGACGGCCGACGAGCTGCTGAGCACCGACATCCCGGACAACGTCTACCAGGGGCTCAAGGCCAGCCCGGTGACGGACGTGCACGTCTTCGGCCGCCGCGGCCCGGCGCAGGCGAAGTTCACCCCGCTGGAACTGCGTGAGCTGGACCACTCGCCGAACGTCGAGGTCATCGTCCACCCGGAGGACATCGAGTTCGACGAAGGCAGCATCGCCGCGCTGCGGGCGTCGAAGCAGATCGACATGGTCGTGAAGACGCTGCAGGAGTGGGCCATCCGCGAGCCGGGCACCCGGCCGCGGCGGCTGCACCTGCACTTCTTCCACTCGCCGGCCGAAGTCCTCGGCGAGGACGGCCGCGTCACGGGCCTGCGCACCGAGCGGACCGAGCTGACCGGCGACGGCAACGTCCGCGGCACCGGCGAATTCCACGAGTGGGACGTCCAGGCGGTGTACCGCGCGGTCGGCTACCTGTCGTCGCACCTGCCGGAGCTCCCCTTCGACCACGCGGCGGGCGTGGTGCCGAACCAGGCCGGGCGCGTGCTGGACCTGGACGAGAACCAGCTGGCGGGCGTGTACGTGACGGGCTGGATCAAGCGCGGCCCGGTGGGCCTGATCGGGCACACGAAGGGCGACGCGGCGGAGACGATCGCGAGCCTCCTGGCGGACGCGGACACGCTGGCGGCCCCGAAGTACGCGTCCCCCGACGCGATCCTCGACTTCCTCGAGGCGCGCGGTATCCCGTTCACCAACTGGGACGGCTGGGGCCGGCTCGACGCGCACGAGAAGGCACTGGGGTCGGCGGCGGGCCGTGACCGGGTCAAGGTGGTCGAGCGCGAGGAGATGACGCGGATCTCGCGCGGCTAGGTCCCCGCGCCGAGGTAGGCGAGGACCGCCATCACGCGGCGGTTCGTGTCGTCCGACGCCGTGATGTCGAGCTTGGCGAAGATGTTCGCGGTGTGCTTGCCGACCGCGCCCTCGCTGAAATGCAGCTTCGCGGCGATCGCGGCGTTCGAACAGCCTTCCGCCATCAGCGAAAGGACCTCGCGCTCCCGTTGCGTCAGGGCGGCCAGCGGGTCGGAGGCGTTGCCCGCCACCAGTTTCGCGATCACCTCGGGGTCCATCACCGTACCGCCGGCGGCGACCCGGCGGACCGCGTCGACGAACTGCTCGGCGTTGAAGACCCGGTCCTTCAGCAGGTAGCCGATCGCGCCGGTGCCGTCGGCCAGCAGCTCACGCGCGTACAGCTGCTCGACGTGCTGCGAGAGCACGAGGATCGGCAACCCGGGGACCTCCCGACGGGCCGACAGGGCCGCCTGCAGGCCCTCGTCGGTGTTCGTCGGCGGCATCCGGACGTCCACAATGGACACGTCCGGGCGTTCCTCACGCAAGGCCGCCACGAGTTCCGGGCCGCTGCCGACGGCTGCGACGACGTCGAAGCCGTGCGCGGTCAGCAGGTGTGTCAGGCCGTCTCGGAGAAGATATTGGTCTTCGGCGACGAGGGTTCGAGGTCGAGCTGACACGGGATCTCCAGGGTCGCCTTCGTCGGGCCGCCGATCGGGCTGGTCAGCGTCAACCTACCGTCGAAGGCGCCCAGCCGACGCTCGATTCCGCGGAGTCCCGAACCCCGAGCCGGATTGGCGCCGCCCGGGCCTTCGTCGGTCACCACGACCGTCAGGAGACCGTCGGCGAACTCCACCTCGATCGCCACCCGTTTCGCACCGTGCTTCGCCGCGTTGCCGAGCAGTTCGGACACCGCGAAGTACACGCACGCCTCCACCGGCTCCTCGACGCGCCCCGGCAGAGACCCGGTGACCTCGGACTTCAGCGGGCTGTCCATGGCCAGCGCGCGCACGGCGTCCAGCAGCCCGCGTTCGGACAGCACCGGCGGGTGGATGCCGCGGATCAGCACCCGCAGTTCGGTGAGCGCTTCCGACGACGCCGCGCGCAGTTCGGCCGCGAGCCGTTTCGCCGCCGCCGGGTCGGTGTCCACCAGCGCCTCGACCGCGCCCAGCTTCATGCCCATCGCGACCAGCCGGGACTGGATGCCGTCGTGCAGGTCGCGCTCGATCCGGCGCAGCTCCGCCGCCTGCGTCACCGTGACGTCGGACCGGGTCTGCTTCAGCCGTTCGACGCGCTGGGCCAGCCGGGTCGACTCGGTCGGCCCGAACCACACGCGGGCGAAGCGGGCCTGCTGGCGGGCGAGCCACGGCGCCGCGGCCAAGCCGGCGACCACCATCGCCAGCATGACCGGGGTCTGCGCGAGCGCGCCCAGGTGCGTCGACACCTCGGGGAACGGGGACCAGTCGATGCGCGGCGACACGAACGGCCGCCAGATCCAGAGCGCCCCGAGGCCGATGAGCCCCCGGCTGACCAACGCCACCGTCGGCAGGATCAGGACGAACGAAACCAGCGGGGCGAGCAGGCTGCCGGCGAGGTCGCGCCAGGTGGCGCGATCCCGGTAGATCCACCGCGTGCGGGCGTGCTGGACCGGCCAGAACGGCTCCTCGTACAACTGCCTGCCGACCTGGTAGAGCCCGTCGGCGCGGGGCACCGGCAGGCCGGGCGGCGGCAGGTACGGCCGCGAGATCTGCACCCCGGTCCAGTTCCCGATCTCGCGGCGCAACGTGTCCGTGATCGTCCGGTTCGCCAGCACGACCGGGGCGGCCATCGGCATGAAGAAGACCATGACGACCAGCTGGAAGATCGCGAAGACCAGCTGCACCACCGAAACCGCGAACAGCCCGGCCTGGTGACCCAGCGCTTCGCAGTGCCGGTGCAGCCAGTTCTTGCGCTTCGGCTCGACGGGCGGCCGCGGCCCGATCCACCAGCGCGTCCACCGGCCGTAGCCGCGCAGCACCACCGGGCCGCCGAGCAGCACGGCGACCGGCAGCAGCAGCGTGCCCAGCGGGTTCACCAGCTGCCACAAGAATTCACGGCCCGTGGCCGGGTCTTCCATCGCCCAGGTGAGCCGGTGCTGCCAGCTGATCCAGAACGCCCGCTTGTAGAGCTGGTTGCCGTCGCGGTACCAGCCGTCGCGCTCGCGCACGGGCGCCGGCGGCTCGAGCCGGTACGGCGCCTCGATCTCCACATCGCACCAGCGCCCGGCCAGCACGCGCATGCGCGCCGAGCGGCCACGAGCCCACAGGAGCGTGGGACCGAAGAAGAAGACCAGCCCGCCGCACAACAGCGCGAAGGTGAGCAGCTGGATCAGGACGTCCACCCAGCTGAGCAACGAGAACGCCGCCAGCGCGAACGCCCGGCCGATCGCACGCAGGTACGCCACCCGGCACCTCCTTTCCCCCGAGATCCTCGCCGACCGGCGCCGGACCGCGCACTGCCCCAAGCCCCACGAACGGGGTGGGTCCAGCCCCACCCCCGCTTCAGCAAAACGCTACCTGAGCTGGGGTTTCAGCGTCATTACGGAGACGGCCGCCGGTTCGTAGGTTCGGAGCCATGCCACTCATCGAAGTCACCGACCTCCGCAAGCGCTACGGCACCCGGGTCGCGGTCGACGGCGTTTCGTTCACCGTCGAGCGCGGCGAAATCTTCGGCATCCTCGGCACCAACGGCGCCGGGAAGACCACCACCGTCGAATGCCTCCAGGGCCTCCGCCAAGCCGACGGCGGCACGATCTCCGTCCTCGGGCTCGACCCGGCGACCGAACACGCGGCGCTGACCCGCCGCGTCGGCGTCCAGCTGCAGGAGAGCCGGCTGCCCGCGAAACTGCGGGTGCGCGAAGCCCTGGAGCTGTTCGCGTCCTTCTACCCGCAGCCGGCCGACATCGACGTCCTGCTCGACCAGCTGGACCTGCGCGACCACGCCCGCAGCTTCTTCGGGAAGCTGTCCGGCGGCCAGAAGCAGCGCGTTTCGATCGCGCTGGCGCTGGTCGGCCGGCCCGAGCTGGCGATCCTCGACGAGCTGACCACCGGGCTCGACCCGCACGCCCGCCGCGAAACCTGGCGGCTCGTCGAAGGCGTCCGCGCCACCGGCGTCACGGTCCTGCTCGTCACCCACTTCATGGACGAAGCCGAACGGCTCTGCGACCGCGTCGCGATCTTCGACGCCGGGCGCGTCGTCGCCACCGGCACCCCGACCGAGCTCCGCGCCGCGGCCGGAGCATCCACTTTGGACGACGCGTTCGTCTCGCTGACCAGGAGCGCCCGATGAGCACCTTCACCAAGATCACCGCCACCGAAACGAAACTCTTCCTCCGCTCACCGCTCACGGCGGTGGTGGGCCTTCTGCTGCCGTCCGGTCTCCTGCTGGGCATCGGTGCCATCCCCGGCATGACGAAACCCAGCGAGGCGGCCGGTGGGTACCGGTTCATCGACGCCTGGGTGCCATCGCTGATCGTCGTCACCCTCGCGGCGCTCGCGCTGCAGTCGATCCCGGGCGCCATCGCGACCTACCGCGAGCAGGGCGTGCTGCGGCGCCTGGCCACGACGCCGGCGCACCCGGCGAACCTGCTGGGCGCTCAGCTGCTGATCCACGTGGTGGTCGCGCTGGCAGGCATCGGACTCGTCCTCGGCCTGGCCGACGCGGTCTACGACGTCCCGATGCCGAAGCACCCGCTGGTCTTCCTCCTGACACTCGTGCTCGGGGTCGTCTCGATGTTCGCGCTGGGCCTGATCACCGCCTCGATCGCCCGCACGGCCAAGAGCGCGGGCGGGCTCGCGATGGTCTCGTTCGTGCCGATCATGTTCTTCGGCGGCGTCTACCTGCCGAGGCCGCTGCTGCCGGAGGTCCTGCGCCGGATCGGCGACTACGTCCCGCCGGGCTCGCAGGCGCTGCAGGACGCCTGGGTCGGCACCGGCGTGCAGCCGCTGCAGCTGGTCGTGCTGGCCGGCTTCGCCGTGTTCGGCACGGCACTGGCGGCCAAGCTCTTCCGCTGGGAGTGACGACCGCCTCCGCCAAAGTGGTGATGATCATCGTTTTCTCTTGTGGCGGGGCGACCCGGCCGGTAGCCAAGAGGGTGGCCCTGCTCAAACTGGAGGTTCGATGTCCCTGGACGTGTCACCCGCGTTGCTGGAGAAGGCCGAGCGCGGGGAGGTCACCGACGCCGAGTTCGTCACCTGCGTCAAGGAATCCCTGCCGTACGCCTGGGAGGTCATCACCGGCGTCATCGCCGACGCCGAGGGCGCCGCGGACGGCTTCGCCGACAACGAGACGCCGCCGCCGAGTGAGGCCGCCCGCGGGCAGCTGCTGCGGGCACTGGCTTCGGACGCGATCCGCGGCGGCCTCGAGCGGCACTTCGGCGTCAAGCTGGCGTTCCAGAACTGCCACCGGGTCGCCGTGTTCAAGAAGTCCGAAGACGGCACAGTGGACGGCGACCGCTACCGCGCGTTCGTCTCGCCGCGCGGCCAGCTGCTCAACCAGAGCCCGGAACTGCGGGACTGCTAGCCCGCAGCTCAGGCAGCCCTCCGGCGTACCCGACGCTTCCACGAGCACCGGCACGTGGGCGACGCCGGTGCGCCGGAGGTTCGTTCCCGGGCCTCCGCTGGGCACCGCCGAACCTCAAGCGTCCAGCCCGGCGAGCAGGCGCGCGGTCGGCAGCCCGGTTTCGAGGTATTGGACGAAGAGCTCGTTGCTCAACGCCCACGGTGAGCGCCGTTGCCGGACCCGCTCGATCGCGGCCGGCACGCCGAGCCCGAGTTCGACGAGCGTCTGCGCGACGACGAGGCCGGACCGGTTGAGCCCGGCGTGGCAGCGCACCAGCGTCCGCCGGCCCGCGCGGACCGCCTCGGCCGCCAGCCCGGCGAACCGCTCGACGTCGGCGAGCTGGGCCTCGGTCAGCGGCCCGTCGGGCATCTCGGCGAAGTGGTGCTCGATGTCCAGCGACGGTCCGTGGCCCTCGCGCTCGTAGAGGCTCAGCACGAGGTCGAACTCGCGCCGCACGACGACCGGCTCCGCGCCCGCGCGAAAGTGCCCGCCCATCCACAGCCACGGCCCGACCTCGTTCCACGGGTCTTCCGGCGGCCGGTTGGACCGGTCCTTCTGACGTGTTTTCACGGCGGCCCCTCTCCCGGAAGGGGCAACGGACCGCCCGCCCGGCGAGTTCCGGCTCAGTTGACCGCGACCTCGTTGAACCACAGCCGCGGCTCCAGCCACGGGAACACCACGAACATCAGCAGCGCGATCACGCCGAGCACCAGCACGACCGAGATCGTCAGCTTCGCCGCGAACGGACCGGGGAGCTTCCGCCAGATCCAGGCGTACATCAGGCCTCCCCGATCTTCGAAAGCAGGTCGCCGTAGTTCTTGACCTGGCTCTTCGGCACCTGCTGGGTCAGCACCGAGGTGATGATGAGCCGCTCCTTGGCCGAGAACTGCGGGTGGCAGGTGGTGAGCGTGAGCAGCGCGGCCTGCTGTGCCTTCGGCAGCACTTCGGCGGCCTTGTACGGGACCGGGTTCACCGCGGTGCCCTGGCTGGGCAGCACGACCTTGCGGCCGAAGGTCTCGCTGTAGGCGCCGCCGTCCTCGGCGTTCTGGTCACGCAGGGTGGAGACGCCCTTGCACTTCGGGTCGGCGCCCTTGCCGCCGGCCCAGTCCTTCATCTCGTCGTCGTAGGGCAGGACCTTGTAGATGAAGAAGTCGGCGGAGGTCTCGATCACGATCTGGTCACAAGAGGAGAGGTTGTCCAGGTCGTTGAACGGGGCGCCCTTGCCGACCCGGTGGCCGGCCACCGCGAAGTTGCCGGGCTCGCCGGGCAGCGCCGTGCCCTTGTAGTGCCCGGGGCCGACTTCGAGGGCCGCGTCGTCCGTGCCCTCCTGGATGGTGAAGTTGTAGTCGACGCCGAAGGTGGGGATGTGGATGCGCGCGAACGCCTTGCCGTCGATCAGCTCGGGGTGCAGCGTGCGGTCGTGCGCCCACTCGCCGTCGAGCTGGTCGCTCGCCTCGGACTGCTTGCCCGCCGAGAAGAGGTCGGTCACGTACAGCTCGTAGACCATGAACAGCAGCACGACCAGGCCCAGCGTGATGAGGATTTCACCGGCCGTCCGGATCGCGACGCCGCCTTTGCCGAGCTCGGCCGGGGCGGGCTTCTCCTCGGTCGCCGTGCCACCCTTCCCGACCGGGGCGAAGATGACGGTCTCTTCGTTCGCGCCGGGCGGCGGGGTCGGGCCGGTGTAGCGGCGGGGCGGCGGGCCCTGCGGACGCCGGGGTGGCTGGCCCTGGGGGCCGCGCCGGGGCGTGCGGGGTGGCACCTGGCCGCGCGGGGGCGTGGCGGGACGGCCCGGTGACGGCGGCTGGCGCGGGGGCACGGGCTCGCGCGGCGGCATGGGCTGTCCGGGGTATCTGCGCCGGTCGTCGTCCGGTCCTTCGCGCGTAGCCACGCAAGCTCCTCTCAACCCGCGTCGAACCCTGGGTGACGCCCTTGTCACGGTCCGGGAAATCCGACCACTCCTGGCCGCTGCTTTCCTGCGGTCGTTTACGTTAACGTGTGCACGTGGCGCCGGTTGCGCACCCTCAGCGGGACATCGCCACCAGACGAGCCCGAAGAGCACCGCGAGGAACACACGATGCCCAAGTCCAAGGTCCGCAAGAAGACCGCATACACCCCGCCTGCCGACCGGCGCACGCCGGTGAAGGTGCGGGCCGCCGGCCCGACCGGCCTGGCCTGGAAGATCCCGATGTTCGGGTTCATGCTGCTCGGCCTGGTGTGGCTGCTGGTGAACTACATCGCCGGGGACAAGATCTCCTGGATGGCCGATCTGGGCAACTGGAACTTCGCCGGCGGGTTCGCGCTGATGATCGCCGGCCTGCTCATGACCATGCGCTGGCGCTGATTATTACTCCGATCAGCGGCTTGACGTCGAATTACAGCGGTGTGACTCATCCCCAGTGTGGATAACCCCTGTGGATAACTACCCCACCTCCTGGGCGCCTCGTCAGGCCGTTGTGGTATCGGCCTGGGCGGTCACCGCGTTGCTGCTGGCCGGCGTGGTGACCGACGCGCTGACCGGCGACCGCGGCGGGCTGGTGCTGTTCGCACTGGCGGCCGTCGCCGTCGGCGCGTTCGCCGCCCACGCCACGGTCGTCCGCCCCCGGCTGGCCGCCGACGCCGAGGGCCTGGTGGCCCGGACGCTGGGCGGCACGCACCGGCTGCCGTGGGCCCAGACGCGCACGCGGCTGCGCACCACCAGACGACTCGGCCGCGACGGCGTCACGCTCGAGGTCGAGCACGAAGACGAGCTGTACGTCTTCGGGTGGCTCGACCTCGGCGAGGATCCCCGCGATGTCCTGGACGTCCTGAGCACGCTGCGGAGCTAGGCGCAGACGTAGTACCGGCCGAACGGGAACTGGATGAACTGGCAGCTCTCGGCCGGGAACTGCGAGCCCCGGTAGACGATCAGGCCGATGATCGCGACGGTGACGATCGCGATGCCGATCGCCTGCCAGCGCACCTGGCCGATCTCCGGGGCGTAGAGCAGCGCGACGGTGA
Source organism: Amycolatopsis sp. NPDC058278 (assembly GCF_042881395.1). Taxonomy (NCBI): domain Bacteria; kingdom Bacillati; phylum Actinomycetota; class Actinomycetes; order Pseudonocardiales; family Pseudonocardiaceae; genus Amycolatopsis; species Amycolatopsis sp. NPDC058278. The sequence continues at coordinate 22,323 of NZ_JBHVXZ010000012.1, forward strand.
CCAGTGCCCCGGTCACCAGGCCGCCGGCGTGGGCCCAGATCGAGATGCCCGGGATGCCGAAGGTGATGAACGCGTTCAGCGCGAGCGTGATGATCAGGCCGGTGGGGTTGAGCCGCAGCTTCAGCACGGTGACCGCGTAGGCGCCCATCAGGCCGAACAGCGCGCCGGAGGCGCCCGCCGTGCCGGGGTACCCGCCGGGGTTGCCGAACAGCAGCACCGCCGCCGACGCGCCGAGCATGGAGACGAAGTAGAGCGCCAGGTAGCGGCCGCGGCCGCAGACCTGCTCCAGCGAGCGGCCCATCATCCACAACGAGAACATGTTGACCGCGATGTGGATGGGTCCGTAGTGCAGGAACCCGTTGGTCAGGATGCGCCACCACTCGCCGTGGCCGAGGGTCGCATCGCCGTAGAGGGCGCCGTGCTGGAAGGCCGAAGACAGGTCGTTGTCGTTCAGGCTGCCCGCCTGGACGACCGTGAGCAGGAAGACCAGGACGTTCACCGCGAGGATGACCTGGGTGACGAGCACCGACTGGGACAGCCGCGCGCCGAATACGGTGCGCTGGCCGAAGCCGGCCTCCTGGTACCCGCGGTGCTGACGGCGCTGCTCCTGGCCGCCGGAGTGCACGCAGTCGGTGCACTGGAAGCCGACGGGGGCTTCGCGGAGGCAGTCCGGGCACGCCGGACGCCCGCACCGGGAACAGCTCAGTCCGGTCGGGCGGTTGGGGTGCCACCAGCACCCGGGGAGCGCGGCTTGTTCGGCGGCGGGGTTCGGCGGTTGGTTCACGATGCGACCAACCTACCGAAACCCGGTCCGCTCAGCCTTCGTGGTCGATCGTGACCTTCTCGATGACGATGTCGGTCAGCGGGCGGTCCGCCGGGCCGGTCGACGTCCGCGCGATCGCGTCGACGACGTTGCGCGACTCCTGGTCGGCCACCTCGCCGAAGATCGTGTGCCGGAAGTTGAGGTGCGTGGTCGGCGCGACGGTGATGAAGAACTGCGAGCCGTTCGTGCCGGGCCCCGCGTTGGCCATCGCCAGCAGGTACGGCTTGCTGAACTGCAGCTCGGGGTGGAATTCGTCGCCGAACTTGTAGCCGGGGCCGCCGCGGCCGGTGCCGGTCGGGTCGCCGCCCTGGAGCATGAAGCCGTCGATGACCCGGTGGAAGATCGACCCGTCGTAGAACGGGCCGGAGTTCGTCCCCGACGCGTTCGGCTGGGTGTACTCCTTCGTGCCCTCCGCGAGCCCGACGAAGTTCGCGACCGTCTTCGGCGCGTGGTCCGGGAGCAGGTTCAGGTGGATGTCGCCCTGGTTGGTGTGCAGCGTAGCTTTCACGTACTTCATCGTGCCATCTACCGCCGCTTTGGGGGGTCCGGGGGGCCGCCCCCGGCTGGGGTCTGGGGTTTGACCCCAGAAGGACAGAGCGGGCGGCGCAGAAAAGGGGCACGATAGGTTACGGGTAACAGTGCAGTGTCAAAACGAATGATGAGGTGAAGCCCATGTCTCGGGCGACAGCCCAGGCCGTCGAGACCGCCGACAAACTCGTCACCGAGGGTGTCAAGCAGGGGCGGCGCGCGCAGAAGAAGCTCGCGAAGAAGACGGAACTGACCCGCAAGGAGCTCAAGAAGAGCTCGAAGGCCGCTCGCCAGGAGGCGCTCGCGCGCCTGTCCGAGCTGCGCAAGCCGGGTCGCAAGGCGAAGAAGGCCGCCATCAAGGCCGCGAAGGCGGCCGGCGAGTCGAAGCGCCGCGGCAAGAAGGACTTCAAGGCGGCGAAGAAGGACTTCTACGCCGCTCTGTCCGAGGCCAAGTCGGCCGCCAAGGGCACCCGCAGCCGGCGCAAGTGGCCGTGGCTGCTGGGCCTGGTCGTGGTCGGCGCGGGCGCCGCCTACGCACTGCGGTCGAAGCAGGAGCCGCCGGTCGCCCCGGCGCCGCCGAAGGCCACCCCGCCTGCGCCGAAGCCCGCCGAAGCGGCGAAGCCGACCCCGCAGGCGAACGGCAAGGCGCCGTCCGCGGCGCCCGCCGAAAAGAAGAACTGAACAAGACGCGAAGAGGCCCCCGGGGGTGCAGCCGGGGGCCTCTTCAGTCTTGCGATGACTCAGTCTTGCGGTGACTCAGTCGTGCCGTAGTTCGATCAGACGGCAGCGGCGTGCTTGTCGATCAGCTGGCCGAGACGCGGCAGCGCCTCCTCGACGTTCTTCTTGCCGTTCGGGCGCAGCTTGCCGTAGACCTTCTTGATGCTGTCGCGGTTGCTCTTCTCCGCGCGCGAGTCGGTGACGCTCAGCAGCGCGTCGGAAGCCTCATCCGAACGGCTGGACAGGTAGGCGCCGAAGTCGTTGCCGCCCTTGGCGCGGTAGTCGCCGTAGAACGGCTCGAGCGCGGAGGCGAAGTCCGGCAGCAGCGTGTCGACGGCCGAGGGGATGATGCCCGGCTTGATCTTCTTGACCGCGGCGAAGCCGGTCTTCACGACGGCACCCGAAACGCCGCCCTTGTCGGAGACCTCGGCGTCGACGAGGGTCTCGAAGTCGGAGACGACAGCCGGGCGACGGCCGGAGTCGAGCAGGATTTCCTTGAGGGTGTCAGCCACGAATCTTGTCCTTTGTCGTTGCAGAGTTGGTGCCCCGCCCCGGGGTGGGGGTCCCCGGTGGCTGCGGTGCGCGAGTCCACGAAGCCTGCGCGTGACGCACAGGGTAATACAAGATCAACATCACTCACCCGTGTGGAGGCCGCTACCTAGAGCTTCAGGGCAGCGATAGCCTTCTTGACCACTGTGCGTGCCTTGACGCTCTGCTTCTGGTTCGTGGACGCGATGACCGCCGCCGACCCCTTCGCGACCGCGTAGACGGCACCGTCGTCGGTCGACAAATAGCCCCCCTTCCAGCCGGAAGGGTCGCTGGCCGGGTTGGACGAGTCGAGCGGCGCCGCTTTGTTGACCAGCGCCGTCGCCGTTTTCGCGTCCCCGACGTACACACGGACGGTGAGCTGGATCTTCCCGTCCGGGCGGTAGAAGAAGCACGCCGGGTGCGGCTGGTCGGCGGACACGCGGACCTTCGACACGTGCTGGCCGTTCGACTCGGCCACGAATTCGCTGCCGAGGTACGGGCAGTCCTCCGTCGCGCCCGGCTGGGGGTCCGGGGGCAGGCTGCCGGCGTTGCTCGAGTCCGGGGACGCCGAGGGCGGGCTGGGCGTCGCGGTGCCGGTCACGATGGTGGCGCTGCAGCCGGCCAGCAGGGCCACGGCGGGCGCGAGAAGTACGAGTCGTCGCATAGCGCGGACAGTCAACCACGAAGCATGTGTGAAACCCGCTGGCTGACGTCGCCGTGACCACCGGGCGTGCGACGATGTCCACGTGCTCACCCCCGAGCAGTACCTCGGCGCGATGGCCGAGCGCATCCACCGGGCCGGTGGCCGGCTGAACTCCGTGCAGATCGGGCCCGCCACGGCCGTCGTCGGGCTGTTCACCGAACAGGTGCTGCTCACGACGATGAACTACTGCGTGATCGCCGCCGCCGTTCCCGAGGTCAGCGCCGCGGCGCTGTACGACTTCACCGGCCGCGCGACGCAGCACGCCCGCGCGAACCTGTCCGGCACCATGGGCTGGACGGCGGGGTCCGTCGTGATCGCCGGGCTCGTCGGCGGCCGCGTGTACCCGGACGCCGCGCAGGCCGCGTCGGCGAAGTCGGGCAACCAGTTCGGCGGCGAGACGCGGATGGTCGCGGTGGACCTCTCCGCCGGGCAGCTGTACGCGTTCGTCGGCGGCAAGCTCTGGGGCGCGGCGATGCAGGGCTCGGTCAACGCCAAGCTGACGTACTGCTTCCCGCAGCCCGCCGAGGTCTACCAGCAGGTCCAGTGGCAGCAGGCGCAGCAGCACCCGCAACACCCGATGCCGGCGCCGGCGCCGCAGGTGCCGCCCCCGCCGTACGCCGGGCCGGCCGGCCCGCAGCCGCCGGTCTACCCACCGCCGGGGCACGCGCCCCAGCAGGGTCCGTACGGTTACTGACATGGTGCAGTTGCGCGGCTGGCCGTCGTTCCCCGGAGAACTCCCGGTGTTCACGCCCGAAACGGCACCACCGGACCCGCAGGCGTTGTTCCTCGAGTGGCTGACCGAAGCCGGCGAGCACGTGCTGGCGCCGCACGCCGTCACGTTGTCCACAGTGGATGCCGATGGCGCGCCCGACGCGCGCGTGGTCATCCTCAAGGACGTCGGCGCGGGCGGCTGGGCGGTCGCGACCAGTTCGGAAAGCCCGAAGGGCATCCAGCTGCGCAAGGACCCGCGCGCGGCGTTGACGTTCTTCTGGCCCGGCCGCGGCCGGCAGGTCCGGTTGCGCGGCCCGGTCTCCCCCGCCGCCCCCGAGGTGTCGGCGGCGGACTTCCTCGCCCGGCCGCCGGCGTCCCGCGTCGAGGCGTTCATCGGGCACCAGTCCCAGGTGCTGCACGATCCGGCGGACCTCGAGGTGGCGGCCGCGGAAGCGCAGCGCTGGGTCGAGGAGAACCCGGACGAGGCCCCGGAAACGTGGACGCGGTACCTGGTGGATCCGGAGGAAGTCGAGTTCTGGCAGGCCAGTCACGACCGGCGGCACGTGCGGCTGCGGTACCGGAAGTCCGGCGACGGCTGGGTCCGCGAGCGCCTCTGGCCGTGACGGCCGCCCCGTTCGGGGGTATGCGGGTTCCGCGCCGGTGTGCGCATGATGCACCCATGCGCTCGAAGATGCTGACCGCCGGGCTGGTCCTGGCGCTGACCGCCGCACTCGGGGGTGTGGCCGCGGCCGACGCGCGTCCTGGGGGACGACCGACGCTGGCGGATCCGCACCCGTGTCCCGGACAGCCGGGCTTCACGTGCTCGACCCTGACCGTCCCGCTCGACCACACCGGCCGCGTGCCGGGCACGCTCGCGCTGCCCGTGGCGACCGCGGACAACGCGGCCGCGCCCAAGGGCGTCCTGCTGTTCCTCACCGGCGGCCCCGGGCAGGGCGGCGTCGGCACCATCACCCGGATCGCCAAGCAGCGGCTGCCGGAAGTCGCGCGGGACTACCGGATCGTCATGCTCGACCAGCGCGGCACCGGGCCGTCCGGGGCGTTGCGGTGTCCCGGCCTGCAGGCGGAGATGGGCAGTTCGGACATCGCGACCCCGTCGGACGGCGCGGTGAAGGAGTGCGCGCGCATCCTCGGCGACACGGCACCGCTGTATTCGACCGACCAGAGCGTGGCGGACTTCGACCGGCTCCGGCAGGCACTGGGCGTGCCGAAGCTGGTCGTCGACGGCGTCTCGTACGGCTCCTTCACCGCGGCCCGGTACGCGATCGCGCACCCGGACCACGTCAGCAAGGTGATCCTCGACTCGGTGTTGCCGCACCACGCGACGGCGTCGGCTTCGCTGTACCTGACGGGGCTGACGGCGGAGGCGCGCGTGCTGCGCGCGGCGTGCGCGGTGGCTCCGGCCTGCGGTTACGACCCGGCCGAGGACCTGGCGTGGGTGGTCCGCCACCGCGGCACGGCGGACGGGGTGCGGATCTTCGACACGGTGGTGTCGTACGAATTCGCCGACCCGACGTACCGCGACCCGGCGGCGGGCGACGTCATCGGCGCCCTCCACGAAGCCCGCGGCGGCGCCCCCGCCCGCCTCGACGGTCTCTTGGAGGCCTACCGGTCCGGCGGCGACGACCCGGCAGCGTTCAGCGCCGGCCTCCACGCGGCAACGCTGTGCGCGGACGGGCGTTTCCCGTGGGGCACCGCGGCGACACCGCTCGCGCTCCGCCGCCCGCTGCTGTCGCTGGCCGCCCACGCGCTGCCGGAGTCGGCGACCTGGCCGTACACGACCGGCGTCGCGACGCAGCAGGGGTTCATCCAGAGCTGCCTCCCGTGGCCGGCGGAACGCCCGGCGTCGAACCCGGCTGGGCCGTTGCCGGACGTCCCGGTGCTGCTGCTCAACGGCGACCGGGACCTGTCGACGCCGCTGGAGTGGGCGCGCGAGGAAGCGAACCGGGCTCCGCGCGGCGAGCTGGTGATCGTGCCGGGCGAGTCGCACTCGATCCAGAACCGCGAGCGCGGCCACGCGGGGCGGGACGCGGTGCTCAGCTTCCTGCGGTCCACGTGACCGGCAGCTCGTGGACGCCGTAGATGTTCATGTCCGTCCGCAGCTTCACCTCCTCGGCCGGGACAGCCAGCGCCAGGGTCGGGAAGCGGCGCAGCAGCCCTTCGAAGCCGGCGCGCATCTCGATGCGGGCCAGCTGCTGGCCGAGGCACTGGTGGACGCCGTGGCCGAAGGACAGCAGGCCGCGGGCGTTGCGGTGGATGTCCAGCGTGTCCGGGTTTTCGAAGCGCCGGGGGTCGTGGTTGGCCGCCAGCAGCGAGACGACGACCGTCGAGCCCTCGGGGATCGTTTCGCCGCCGAGCTCGAGGTCCTCCGTGGCGTAGCGGAAGAAGATGTCGGCCACGGACAGGTAGCGCAGCAGTTCTTCCACCGCGCCGGGCAGCAGTTCCGCGTCGGCGTGCAGTTCGGCGCGCTGCTCAGGGTGCTGCAGCAGCGCGAACGTGCCCAGGGACAGCATGTTGGCCGTCGTCTCGTGGCCCGCGAGCAGCAGCAGGAACGCCGCGCCGGTCAGCTCCTCGATGGTCAGGTCGTCGTGGCGGGCCAGGTCGGACAGGATGTCCTCGCCGGGGTCGGCGCGCTTGCTCGTGACCAGGTCGGACAGGTACGTGTTCAGCGCGATGTACGCGCCCATCTTCTCCTCGAGCGTCTGCTCCCGGACCATGAACTGGGCCGAGTTCGCCTGGAAGGTCTCCCGGTCCGCGTAGGGCACGCCGAGCAGCTCGCAGATCACCAGCGAGGGCACCGGGAGCGCGAACTCCTTGACCAGGTCGACCGGCGGGGCCAGCCGCGCCAGGTGGTCCAGCTGCCGCTCGACGACGTCGGCGATGTGCTCCTCCAGCTGCTTCATCCGCTTGACGGTGAAGGCGCCGGTGAGCTTGCGGCGCAGCCGGCTGTGGTCCGGCGGGTCCATCGCGATGAACATGCCCGGCAGCTGCGGCGACGGCTCGGTGGCGGCGGGCATGCCCGTCTCGTACGGCACGTGGATGACGTCGAGGTCCAGGCGGGAGCTGAACCGCGTGTCGGCCATCATCTGCCGGACCTCTTCGTAGCCGCTGACGAGCCAGCCCTCGTGCCCGTCGGGGAACACCAGCGGGCTGACCGGGCGGGCGTCGCGCAGCCGGGTGAGCGCGCTCGGCGGGTCGAAGGGCCCCGCGTCGCGGTCCATGGGGAGTCCGTGCGGGACGTCGGCCGTCTGGCTCATCGGTGTTCCTTTCGTGGTGGTGTGCCGACGACGATCGCCGAGCGGGCTGACACGGGCCTGACACGCCTCGGACACCGCCGCCCGTGGCAAGATCGGCCGCGTGCAGATCGGGATCCTGGGGCCCTTCGAAGTGCGCACGGCCGACGGCGTGCTCGCCGACGTGCCCGGCGCCCGTCTGCGGGGGCTCTTGGTCGCGCTCGCGCTCGAGCCGGGCCAGGTGGTCCCGAAGGGGACGCTCGTCGACTGGATCTGGGGTGAGCACCCGCCCGCCGAAGCGCCGAACGCCCTGCAGCGCCTGGTCTCCCGGCTGCGCAAGGCACTGCCCGAGGGGTCGGTCGACGGCCGGCCGACCGGCTACCGGCTGGTCGTGGCCCCCGACGACGTCGACGCCGTGCGCTTCGAACGCCTCGTCGGCCAGGCTCGGCAGGAAGACGATCCGCGACGGCTGCGCGAGGCACTCGCCCTCTGGCGCGGTCCGGCCATGCAGGACGTCGAACTGCCGGAAAGCGCGGCGTTCGAAGCCGCGGTCACCCGGCTCGAAGGGTTGCGCCTGGCCGCCTTGGAAGACCGGTTCGACGCGGAGGTCCGGCTCGGTCACGGCGCGGAACTGGTCACCGAGCTGACCGACCTGGTCGCCGCGCACCCGATGCGGGAACGGCTCGTCGCCGCGTTGATGCGCGCGCTCGTCGCGACCGGCCGCGACACCGAAGCGCTGCTTGTGTACGAGCGCACGCGGGAAACCCTGGCCGATTCCCTCGGCGTCGACCCGTCTCCGGAGCTGTCCGAGGTGCACGTCGCGCTGCTGCGCGGCGAGCTGGGCCGGCGGGAAGAGACCCGGAAGACGAACCTGCGGGCCGAGCTGACCAGCTACGTCGGCAAGGACGCCGACGTCACCGCGGTCCGCGAGCTCATCGCCGACCACCGGCTCACCACGCTGATCGGGCCGGGCGGTTCGGGGAAGACCAGGCAGGCCACGGAAACCGCGCGCACGCTGCTCGGCGACCTGCCGGACGGCGCGTGGCTGGTCGAGCTGGCCGGGATCGGCGCCGGCGACGACGTGGCCCAGGCGACGCTCGGCGCGCTGAAGCTGCGGGACTCGCTCGTCGGCGAGGCACCGGACGCCGAGCCGACGGACCGGGTCATCGCCGCCCTGCGGGACCGTTCGATGCTGCTGATCCTGGACAACTGCGAGCACGTCATCGAGTCCGCGGCGGCGTTCGCGCACCGGGTGCTCGGGGAGTGCCGGCGGCTGCGGATCCTGGCGACGAGCCGGGAACCGCTCGGCATCACCGGGGAGGCGCTGTGGCAGGTCGCGCCCCTGGTCGTGCCCGCGGAGAACGCGGATCCCGCCGAAATCGAGGCCGCGCCGGCCGTCCGGCTGCTGCGGGACCGGGCCGGCGCGGTGCGCAAGGACCTCGCGGTGGACGTTCGCACCCTCGCGCGCGTCTGTCGTGCGCTGGACGGGATGCCGCTGGCCATCGAGCTCGCCGCGGCACGCCTGCGCACGATGTCGCTCGACCAGCTCGCGCACCGGCTCGACGACCGGTTCCGCCTGCTCACCGGCGGCAGCCGGACCGCGCTCCCGCGGCACCGGACGCTGCGCGCGGTGATCGACTGGAGCTGGGAACTGCTCTCCGAGGCCGAACGCGTCGTGCTGCGCCGGCTTTCGGTGTTCTCCGGCGGGGCGAGCTGGGAAGCGGCCGAGCGGGTCTGCGGCGACGACTCGGCCGACGTGCTCGACCTGCTGACCTCGTTGACCGAGAAGTCACTGGTCGTCGTCGTCGACGAGCGCTACCGCATGCTCGGGACCATCAAGGAGTACGCCGAGCAGCGGCTCGCGGAGGCGGGCGAGGCCGACGTCACCCGGCACACGCATCTCGCGTACTTCACGGAACTCGCCGAGACGGCGGAGCCACACCTGCGCCGCGCCGAACAGCTGACGTGGCTCGCCGTGCTGGAGGCCGAGCACGACAACATCACCGCGGCGATGCGCGGAGCACTCGCGGCGGGCGAAGCGGCCGAGGCGATGCGGCTCGCGGCGACCGCCGGCTGGTACTGGTGGCTCGCCGGGCACCGGGCGGAGGGCAACGAGCTGGTCATGGCGGCCACGGCCGTGCCCGGCGAAGTGCCGGACGAGATCCGCGGCGTGGTCTACACGTTCGTCGTCCAATTCGTGACGTCCGGGCAGCAGAGCGACGAATACCGCGCGGAAGACTGGATCCGCAAGGCGTACGAGATCAGCCTGAAGGTCGAAAACCCACGGCTGGCGTTGCGCTTCGCCGGCGCCCTGGAGCGGCTGCTGCACGGGCCGGACGCGGCGCTGTCGGCGTTCGAACCGCTGCTCGCCGACGAGGACCCGTGGGTGCGCGCGGTGGCCCGGCTCCAGCTGGGCAAGATGCGCATCCAGTTCGGCCACGGCGACCAGGCCGCGGACGCCCTCCTCGAGACGGCGGTCGCCGAGTTCCGCGCGCTCGGCGAGCGGTGGGGCACGTCGTTCGCCCTGACCGAGCTGGCGGATCGCATCGCCGTGCGCGGCGAGTTCGCCGAAGCGTGCGAGTACTACGAGCAGGCCGTCGAGGTCGTGACCGAGGTCGGCGCCATCGAGGACGTCGTCCGGATGCGGTCGCGGCAGGCCCAGCTGTACTGGCTGCTGGACGACGAGAAGGCGAGCGCGGCCGCGTTGGCCGGAGCCCAGCTGGCCGCGGAGCGCGTGGCGTGGCCGAACGCGCTGGCCGAGCTGGCGCTGGCCAAAGCCGAGCTCGCACGCTGGAGCGGCGACACCGCCCAGGCGCGTCGCCAGCTCGACGTCGCGACGACGATGATGGGCGACGACGCCCAGCGCGCGAACGTCCAGGCAGTGGTCCAGGACCTGCTCGGTTACCTGGCCGAGGACCTCGGCGAAGCCCGTGCGCACCGAGCGGCGGCGTTCGACGCGGCGACCGAGACGGGACACCCGCTGACGATCGCGCAGGTCCTCGTCGGCGTCGCGGACCTGGCGCTGCGCACCGGCCAGGACGAGCAGGCCGCGCGGTTGATCGGGGCGAGCGCGGGCGTCCGGGGCCTGCCGGACCGGTCGCACCCGGACGTCGCCCGGATCGAGGAAACCGCCCGACGTCACCTCGGTGACGTCGGGTTCACCGAGGCGACGCGGGCGGGCGCGGAAGCGAGCTGGCCGGAGCTGGCCGCGGTCACGCTCGCTTCTTGAAGGTGGCGGACGCCCACAGGTAGCCGACGACGGCGATCCCGGCGCACCACGCGAGGGCGGCGATCAGGGTGCCGGTGGCCGGCGTCCCGTTGAGCAGCCCGCGCAGGGTTTCGATGATCGGCGTGAACGGCTGGTACTCCGCGAACTGCTTGAGGCCGGGCCCCATTTTTTCGGCAGGCACGATCGCGCTGCTGAAGAAGGGGAGCATGACCAGCGGCACCGAAGCCAGGCCCGCCGTTTCCGGCGTCTTCGCCGCCAGGCCCAGTGCGATCGTGAGCCAGCCGGTCGCGAACCCGAGGAGCACGACGACACCGAAGGCGGCGAGCCAGTCGAACAAGCTCGCCGCTGGGTGGAATCCCAGCAGGAAGGCCACCCCGAGGAGAGCCGCGATGGCGATCAGGTTGGTCAGCACGCTGGCGACGACGTGCCCGGTCAGCACCGCGCCGCGGGAGACGTCCATGACCTTGAACCGGTTGATGATGCCCTTGGTCATGTCGGAGTTCACGGCGATCGCGGTGGCGCCCAGCCCGTAGCAAACGGCCAGCAGCATCAACCCCGGCGTTGCGTAGTCGACGTAGTTCACGCCGACGCTGAAGGCGTCCCCGAACATGTAGACGAACATCAGCATGATCACGACCGGCATCAGGATCGCGTTGAAGATCGACATCGGATTCCGGGCGATGTGCTTGAAGTTTCGGCGCAGCATCACCATCGAGTGGGACTTCATTTCGCGGGAACCTCCGTGGCGTGGCCCGTCAGGGCGAGGAAGACGTCGTCGAGATCGGGGGTGTGGACGGAGAGTTCTTCGGCGCTGAGCGCGTATTCGTCGAGTCTGTCCAAAAGGGACCGGAGCGATTTCGTGCCGCCGTCGCTGGGCACGCGCAGGGCCATGGCCTCGTCGTCCCGGCTGGCGTCGGTGAGGATCCGCGCGGCCGCGTCGAGCTCGCCGAGGGTCGTGAACCGAAGCCGGACGTGGGTGCCGGGAATCCGGCGCTTCAGTTCGGCGGCCGTGCCCTGCGCGACCAGGCGGCCCTGATCGAGCACGGCGATCCGGTCGGCGAGCTGATCGGCCTCTTCGAGGTACTGGGTGGTGAGGAAGACGGTCACCCCGTCGGCGACGAGATCGCGGATGATGGTCCACATGGTCCGGCGGCTGCGCGGATCGAGACCGGTCGTCGGCTCGTCGAGGAAGATGACCCGCGGCCGGCCGACGAGCGTCATGGCGAGGTCGAGCTTCCGGCGCATCCCCCCGGAGTAGGTCGACGCGGGCTTGCGCGCCGCCTCGGTGAGGTCGAATCGCTCCAGCAGCTCGGCGACGGTTTTCTTGCCCCCACCGCCCCGGCTCAGGTCCACCATCAGCTGCAGGTTTTCCTGCCCGGTGAGCAGTTCATCAACGGCGGCGAACTGCCCGGTGACGCCGATCGCCGCCCGCACGGCCTTGGCCTCGGTGGCAACATCGTGCCCGCCGACACGAGCCGTGCCGCCGTCGGCCTTCGTCAGCGTGGTGAGGACGTTGACGGCCGTGGTCTTGCCGGCCCCGTTCGGGCCGAGCAGGGAGAAGATCGTGCCCGCCTCGACTTCGAGGTCCACGCCGTCGAGGACGGTTTTGTCTTGGTAGGCCTTCCGCAGTCCGGAGGCCGTGATCGCCAGGTCTGTCATGAGAGCCACTGTCGAGGGACGGCCTGACACGGCCCTGATTCGCCCCTGACACGGGTACGGAAACGGCCCGCACGCTGGTGCGGGCCGTTCGAGTTGTGGAGCTGAGGGGAATCGAACCCCTGACCCCCGCCTTGCAAAGGCGGTGCTCTACCAATTGAGCTACAGCCCCGGACGCGGGCGGCTCGCCGCCCGCGGGGTGAAGATCAGTTCTGGGGAGCGCCCGCCGGCTTGGCCGGGGTGGTGCCGTTGGTGGAGGGGACCGGCGCGGTCGCCTCACGCCAGAGGTCGGCTTCGGCCTTGGCCGCCTTGTTGCGCTTGACGACGAACAGAACGCCGCCCGCGATGACGGCGAGTGCCAGCAGCTTCTTCACCGAAGCCCCCTTCTCAGCTTGCTTCCCTTACCCCGCGATGTTACTGCACGGCCACGGCGCAGGTGTCGGGCACTCGTGGTTCCACGTGGAACCAGTGGTAACGCATGTCACACAGAGCGGGAAATACCTACCCCGGCCCGCTGGTTGTACGCAGTGGTCGGTGTGCCCACCGTGTCCCCCGGGCCTCACCTCATCGCCTTCGCGGAGTTCCGTCAGGCTGGAGCCGCGATGCGCCTTTCGCCGAGAGGCGACCGTGCGGCGCGCCGACCGTGACCGCTCAGCCCTGCCGGCCTTCTCTTCCCGGCAGGGCTGACCTGTATCCCGGTTACGCGGTGTGATCACGACGATCATCCGGTAGAGCAAGGCCGTGCCCGAACAGCGCTAGCGCCGGACTCGCGATCCGGCTGAGGCTGAGCGCGTGTCAGAGATGCAGAAGACGCCATCCGCTGTCGAAGCGCTGAAGTACCAAGGTGATCCGCTCGCCGATGCGGTGATCGCCGATCTGGTGGCCGGCGGAACGACCCGGGCGGTCAACGAGGTGCTGGCCCATTTCCGCGAAAACGACCAGCCCATCCCCGAAGACCTGCCCGAGCCGGTGCGCCGTTACCTCCTGGCCACGGACGTCCCGCCGGCCTGGGCCGACCTCGACCGCATCGCGGGCGCGTACGAGTTCTTCGTGGACGACGGGGTGCACGTCGCTTCGGTGCTGTCGTTCGGCGCGATGGTCAACTGCTACGCCCAGCCACGACCGTCGCGCGTGCTGTCGCTCACGCACCGGCTCAACCAGCCCCATCGCCGGCTGTCGGAGACGTCGCAGTTCGTGCTGAACCTGATGGGCCACAACCCGTTCGGCTCCGGCGGCAACTTCGTGCCCACGATCCAGAAGACCCGGCTGATCCACGCCGCCGGGCGCTACTTCATCACCCGATCCGGCGAGTGGGACGTCGAAGCGGACGGCGTGCCGTTGTGCCAGCAGGACATGCTGGGCGCATTGCTCATCTTTTCGGTCCAGGTCATCGCCGGAATGCGCCGGATCGGCATCGCGGTCACCGACCGCGAAGCCGAGGACTACTACTACGTCTGGCGAGTGACCGGAGCCCTGCTCGGCATCCCGGCCGACGCCATGCCGGAAACCCTCGTCGAGGCCGAAGCGCTGAACGCCCAGCTCGTCGAGGCGAGTTACGGACCGTCCGCCGAGGGAATCGAGCTCACCCGCAACCTGCTGCACCTGTACGAAAACCTGGTGCCCGGCAAGGCGTTCGACGGCGTGGTCGCCGCGATGGTCCGCCAGGTGGTGACCCCACAGGTCGCCGACTGGCTCGAGGTACCGAACTCCCGCGCCTGGAGCCGCACAGTCAGCGCCGGCGTGCGCGTGATGCGACTGCTCGAGCGCTCGGAAGACCGCAGCCGCGCGGCGACGGCGGTGCTCGACAAGGCGGGAAGCCTCCTGCTGACCGGAAGCGTGCGAACACTGACCGACGGACAGCCGACTACCCTCGCCATCCCGTCGGACCTCCGGGAGAAGTGGCTGGCCGCCGGAATCTGCCCGATGGCACCACCACCGAAGGCCGACCAGGGCGGTAAGTAGGCCGCAGGCAGCAAAAAGCCCGACCCACCGACTAGGTGAACCGGGCTTTGACCTGCGTGGGCCTACCAGGACTTGAACCTGGGACCTCTTCGTTATCAGCGAAGCGCTCTAACCGCCTGAGCTATAGGCCCTCGAACGAGGAGAACTTTACAGGACCCCCGAAGGGGCCCTGCAACCGGGTCACTCCCGTTCGGACAGGGTTACCTCGAGGCCGCCCGCGAGGTCGGCTGAGACGTTGTAGATGAACGCGCTCACCGTTGCCAAGGCCGAGACCAGGACGATGTTGATCGCGCCCAGGATGGCCGCGATGCCGAAGACGCGGCCTGCGCTGATCAGGGGCTCGGCCGAGGCGTTCGCGCCCTCGCCGCCGACCAGGGATGAGTACGTGCCGTTCAGCTTGTCCCAGACGCCCATGCCGTCGAGGACCGTGTACAGCACTCCGACTGCCACCAGCCAGACGAAGAACATCGCTACGCCCAGGACCAGGGACAGCTTCAGCACCGACCACGGGTCGAACCGCTTCACCTGCAGTGATGCGCGGCGCGGGCCGCGGCCCGGACGGCGCAGCGCGCTTGGACGGGCTCGCTGGGTCGACGCCGGGGGGACCTCGCCGCCGGCCGGCGGGGTGTCACCTGAGCCTCCGCCGAAGAGGCGGGGGGCTGCGCTGCCCGTCACCACCGAACGCTCGGTGGTGACGGGCTGCGCTGCCGCGGGCGGGGGCGGTGCCTCGTCCGTGGCCAGCTTGACCGTCGCTTCGGCGTCGCCTTCCTTGTCGACCCGCTGCCAGGGTGGGCTCGCCGGCGTTCCGTTCGAACCCGCTGCCTCGGGATTCTCGGTCGGTGTCACGAAGAGTCAGTCCTTACCCGTGCCGTGGGGCGCTGTCCGTAGTTGTGAACTTACTGCTCCGACGGCGCCGTCGTCTCGTCACCCGCTTCGGGCGCTTCACCATTGGCGACGTCCGAGGGCTCGTCCGCGTTGCGTGCGACCGCGAGAAGAGTGGTTCCTTCGCCGAGATTCATCAGCCGGACCCCCTTCGTCTGCCGTCCCGCCTTGCGGACATCGCCCGCCGGTGTGCGGATCACGCCGCCGCTCGAGGTGATCGCGTACAGCTCGTCCTCGGCGTCGACGATGAGCGCACCCACCAGCCTGCCACGTTTGCGGTCGTGCTGAATGGTGAGCACGCCCTTGCCGCCGCGGCCCTGGACCGGGTAGTCCTCGATCGCCGTGCGCTTCGAGTACCCGCCGTCGGTCGCGACCAGGAGGAACTTGCCCTCCTTGACCACGCTGATGCCGAGCAGCTCGTCGCCGTCGTTGAACCGCATGCCCATCACGCCGGAGGTCGGGCGGCCCATCGGCCGCAGCGCCTCGTCCGTCGCGTGGAAGCGGATGGACTGGCCCTCGGCCGACACCAGCAGCAGATCGTCCTCGGCCGCCGCCAGCACCGCGCCGACCAGTTCGTCGCCTTCGCGCAGGTTGATGGCGATGAGGCCGCCGGAGCGGTTGGAGTCGAAGTCGGTGAGCTTGGTCTTCTTCACCAGGCCGCGCTTGGTGGCGAGCACCAGGTACGGCGCGACTTCGTAGTTCCTGATCTGGATGACCTGGGCGATCTGCTCGTCCGGCTGGAACGCCATCAGGTTCGCCACGTGCTGGCCGCGCGCGTTGCGGTTGGCCTCGGGCAGGTCGTACGCCTTCGTCCGGTAGACGCGGCCCTTGTTCGTGAAGAACAGGATCCAGTCGTGCGTCGAGCAGACGAAGAAGTGCTGGACGATGTCGTCCTGCTTCAGCGTCGCGCCCTGCACGCCCTTGCCGCCGCGCTTCTGCGAGCGGTACAGGTCCGTTTTCGTCCGCTTGGCGTACCCCGTGCGGGTGATGGTGACGACGACGTCCTCGACCGCGATGAGTTCCTCGTCGGTGACGTCGCCGCTGAACCCGATGATCTTCGTGCGCCGGTCGTCGCCGTACTTGTCGACGATCGCCATCAGCTCGTCGCGGATGATCGAGCGCTGCCGCTCGGGCTTCTCGAGGATGTCCTTGAGGTCGGCGATCTCCAGCTCGATCTCGGCCAGCTGGTCGATGATCCGCTGCCGCTCCAGGGCGGCGAGGCGCCGCAGCTGCATGTCGAGGATCGCGGTGGCCTGGATCTCATCGACGTCCAGCAGCTCCATCAGGGCCGGCCGGGCCTCGTCCGCCGAGGGCGACCGCCGGATGAGGGCGATGACCTCGTCGAGCATGTCCAGCGCCTTGACGTACCCACGCAGGATGTGGGCCCGCTCCTCGGCCTTCTTCAGGCGGAACTTGGTCCGCCGGACGATGACCTCGACCTGGTGCTTCACGTAGTGCCGGATGATCTGGTCGAGCCGCAGCGTGCGCGGCACGCCGTCGACCAGGGCCAGCATGTTGACGCCGAAGTTCTGCTGCAGCTGGGTGTGCTTGTAGAGGTTGTTCAGCACGACCTTCGCGACGGCGTCGCGCTTGATCGTGACGACGATCCGCATGCCCGAGCGGCTGTTGGACTCGTCGGCGATGTCGGCGATGCCGGTGAGCTTGCCGTCGCGGACCAGGTTCGCGATGTTCTCGACCAGGTTGTCCGGGTTGACCTGGTAGGGCAGCTCGGACACGACCAGGATCGTGCGGCCCTTCGCGTCCTCTTCGACCTCGACGACCGCGCGCATCCGGATCGAGCCGCGGCCGGTGCGGTAGGCGTCTTCGATGCCGGACGTGCCGAGGATCATTGCCCGGGTCGGGAAGTCCGGGCCCTTGACACGCACCAGCAGCGCGGCCAGCATCTCGTCGTCGGTCGCCTCGGGGTTTTCCAGCGCCCAGACGACGCCTTCGGAGACCTCGCGCAGGTTGTGCGGCGGGATGTTCGTCGCCATCCCGACCGCGATCCCGGAACCGCCGTTGACCAGCAGGTTCGGGAACCGCGACGGCAGGACGTCCGGCTCCTGCGTGCGGCCGTCGTAGTTGTCGGAGAAGTCGACGGTGTCTTCTTCGATGTCGGCCAGCATCTGCATGGCCAGCGGCGCGAGCCGGGACTCCGTGTACCGCATGGCGGCCGCGGGGTCGTTGCCCGACGAGCCGAAGTTGCCCTGGCCGTCGATCAGCGGGTACCGCAGCGACCACGGCTGGGCGAGCCGGACCAGCGCGTCGTAGATCGCCGAGTCACCGTGCGGGTGGTAGTTGCCCATGACGTCGCCGACGACGCGGGAGCACTTGTTGTACCCGCGGTCCGGCCGGAAACCGGAGTCGAACATCGAGTACAGGATCCGGCGCGCGACCGGCTTGAGGCCGTCACGCACGTCCGGCAGCGCCCGCGACACGATGACGCTCATCGCGTAGTCGATGTAGGAGCGCTGCATCTCCTGCTGGATGTCGACCGGCTCGATCCGGTCGTGTTCCGGAGCCGGCGGCAGAGTTTCCGTCATGAGGTCCTTCTCGAGTGGAGAGTCCTAGCGGGACAAAGAGCTGAGGGGAACGCCTAGACGTCCAGGAAGCGGACGTCCTTGGCGTTGCGCGTGATGAACGACCGGCGCGCCTCGACGTCCTCGCCCATCAGGACGGAGAACAGGTCGTCCGCCTGGGCGGCGTCGTCCATGGTCACCCGGCCCAGCAGCCGGTTCGCCGGGTCCATGGTGGTCTCCCACAGCTCTTCGGCGTTCATCTCGCCGAGACCCTTGTAGCGCTGGATCGCGTCGTCCTTCGGGAGCCGCTTGCCGGCCTCGACGCCTGCCTGGATGACGGCATCGCGCTCCCGGTCGGAGTAGGCGTACTCCGGCTCGGCCCGCGGCCACTTGATCTTGTACAGCGGCGGGCGCGACAGGAAGACGTGTCCGTGCTCGATCAGCGGGGTCATGAAGCGGAACAGCAGGGTGAGCAGCAGCGTGGTGATGTGCTGGCCGTCGACGTCGGCGTCGGCCATCAGCACGATCTTGTGGTAGCGCAGCTTCGACAGGTCGAACTCGTCGTGGATGCCGGTGCCGAGCGCGGTGATCAGCGACTGGACCTCGGTGTTCTTGAGGACGCGGTCGATGCGGGCCTTCTCGACGTTGATGATCTTGCCGCGGATCGGCAGGATCGCCTGGTACATCGAGTCGCGGCCTTCCTTGGCCGAGCCGCCGGCCGAGTCGCCCTCGACGATGTAGAGCTCGCACTCCGCCGGATTGGTCGAGCGGCAGTCCTTGAGCTTGCCGGGCAGGCCGCCGATCTCCAGCGCGCCCTTGCGGCGGACCAGGTCACGCGCCTTGCGCGCGGCCATCCGGGCCTGCGCCGAGGAGATCGACTTGTTGATGATCGTCTTCGCCTCGCCGGGGTTGCGCTCGAACCAGTCCGCCAGCCACTCGTTGGACTGCTGCTGCACGAACGTCTTGGCCTCGCTGTTGCCCAGCTTGGTCTTGGTCTGGCCCTCGAACTGCGGCTCGCTCAGCTTGATGGAGACGATCGCAGCGAGGCCCTCGCGCACGTCGTCGCCGGTCAGGTTGGGGTCCTTCTCCTTGAGCAGCTTCTTGTCGCGCGCGTACGCGTTGACGACGCGGGTCAGCGCGGCGCGGAAGCCCTCTTCGTGGGTGCCGCCCTCGTGCGTGTTGATCGTGTTGGCGAACGTGTAGACCGACGGCGTGAACCCGTTGTTCCACTGCATCGCGACCTCGACCTCGAGGCCGGTGCCCTTCGCGTCGAAGGAGATCACGCTGGGGTGGATCGGGTCCTTGCTGCCGTTGATGTGCTTGACGAAGTCCTCGAGCCCACCCGGGTAGCAGTAGACCTTCTCCTTGACCCGGGCGACCTTGCCCTCGGCGTCGGCTTCGGCTTCCTCGTCGGCGACCCGCTCGTCACGCAGGGACAGCGTCAGCCCCTTGTTGAGGAACGCCATCTCCTGGAGGCGGCGCGAGATCGTCTCGAAGTTGTACGTCGTGGTCTCGAAGATGCTGTCGTCGGCCCAGAACGTCATCGTCGTCCCGGTCTCGGTCGCCGGGCCGAGGTCTTCGAGCGGCCCCGGGATCTGGTCGGTGTACAGCTGGCGCCACTGGCGGCCGCCGTACTTGACCTCGGCGAGCAGCTTCGTCGACAGCGCGTTCACCACGGAGATGCCGACGCCGTGCAGGCCGCCGGACACCGCGTAGGAGTCGCTGTCGAACTTGCCGCCCGCGTGCAGCTGGGTGAGCACGACCTCGATGGTCGGCTTGTTCTCCTTGGGGTGCATGTCGACCGGGATGCCGCGGCCGTCGTCGACGACGCGCACCCCGCCGTCGGCGAGGAGGGTAACCTCGACCTTGGTGGCGTGCCCGGCCATCGCCTCGTCGACGGAGTTGTCCACGACCTCCTGGACGAGGTGGTGCAGGCCGCGCTCACCGGTGGAACCGATGTACATGCCGGGGCGCTTGCGGACCGCTTCAAGGCCTTCGAGCACCGTGATCGACGACGCGTTGTACTCGCTCTTGTTCTCGGTCACCGGCGTTGTTTCTCCTCGTCTCGCCCGAGCGGACGCTCGCTCTCCTCCAGTGTACTTGGCCGCGTCCGCTGACATGCGGCAAGGACACCCCTGAACGCGTCACAGACGAACGAAATCGGTTCGAGTCGAGTCTTGACGTATCTCGGGAGGTCTGAATGCGTTCTCGGGGCATTCAACCGAGCATCACGCAACCCGGGTCAGCCGTACGTGTCACGGGGGCCGCGGCCTGGCACGTGGCGGAGTCCTTTCCGCCAGCTGGGGGCGGTCGGACCCTGGATCCGCATCCGCTTGACGACGCCGTTGCCGACCCCCGCCGCGATCTTGGCCAGCAGCTTTC
The DNA here is from genome assembly GCF_042881395.1 of Amycolatopsis sp. NPDC058278. Taxonomy (NCBI): domain Bacteria; kingdom Bacillati; phylum Actinomycetota; class Actinomycetes; order Pseudonocardiales; family Pseudonocardiaceae; genus Amycolatopsis; species Amycolatopsis sp. NPDC058278. Next base: position 42,214 of record NZ_JBHVXZ010000012.1, read on the forward strand.
CCTGCAGCAACCGCAGCTGGGTGGCCCACGCCGTCGAGCTGGCGCGGACGGTGAGTTCGCCGTCCTTCAGCGCGACCGGCTGCGCGTGCTCGGCGACGTCTTCGCCGACCAGCCGCGCCCACTGCGCGAAGACGCGGGCGCTGGTGACGCTTTCGTTCCAGCCGCGGTCGCTCATCAGCCGGGAGACGAGCCGGCCGAGCGGCTGCGGGTCGCGCGCGTCCGCTCCCGGGCCCGACCAGCGGCGACGCCGGGGGCTCTGCCCACCCCCGGTCGCGGGGCGGCGCCGGCCGGGTGAGGTGCCGCGCTCCTTGGCCTTGGCCTTCGCGGCCTCCAGTGCGGCGTGCGCGAGGTCGCGGCCCGTCACCGGGGGCTCGTTCGGCCCAACATCGCCATCACGCTCAGTACTCGGAGCTGGCTTGGAGTTCGCAGCAGAGCCGCTACCCGCCGTTTTGCGCCACCCATCTGGCCGCATGGTCACGCGCGGCGATAACTCATTCACCGTGTTATCCACACTGTCCACAGGTTTGTCCCCAGATCGGGTGCGGTTTGTGCCGCCCGTCACACGGGGTGCCCGGTCGCCCTGCTCAGCCACGCGTGATCTCACCGTCCGCCACCACGAACCGGGTGCCGGCCAGCTCCCCGGGCACGTCTTCGTCGACCGCGGCGGTCACCAGCACCTGTTCGGCGCTCGCTGCCACCTCGGCCAGCCGGGCCCGGCGCTTGCGGTCCAGCTCGGCGAACACGTCGTCGAGCAGCAGCACCGGCTCGCCCGCCTCCTCGCGCAGCAGCTCGTAGCTGCCGAGCCGGAGGGCGAGCGCGAACGACCACGACTCGCCGTGGCTCGCGTAGCCCTTCGCCGGCGCTTCGCCCAGGATCAGCTCCAGCTCGTCCCGGTGCGGGCCGACCAGGCTGATACCGCGCTCGAGCTCCGCCTTGCGGGCTTCACCCAACGCCTTGAGTAAGACGTCCTTCAGGACCGCGGGTTGCGCCCGTTCGCCATCCGGTACGCCGTACGTTTCCGGCAGGGCGGCACCCAGCGACGACCGGTAGGCGATCTTCGCCGGACGCGAGTCGGGCGCGACCCCCATGTACGCCGAAGCCGCGTGCGGCGCGAGGTCGGCGACGAGGTTCAGGCGCGCGGCGAGCAGCTCCGCGCCCGCCACCGCCAGGTGGTCGTCCCAGACCTCGAGCGTCGACAGCGCGTACGGGTCTTCGCGGCCCGTACGTCGTTTCCCGGCCGTCTTGAGCAGGGCGTTCCGCTGCTTCAGCACCTTCTCGTAGTCCGCCCGTACCCCGGCGTACCGCGGCGCGCGCAGCACCAGGAGCTCGTCGAGGAACCGGCGTCGCTCGCCCGGGTCACCCCGCACGAGCGCGAGGTCCTCCGGGGAGAACAGCACCGTGCGCAGGATCCCGAGCACGTCACGCGGACGGCCGACCGCACCGCGGTTGACCCGCGCGCGGTTCGCCCGGCCGGCGGTGATCTCGAGCTCGACGGTCAGCTCGCGGTCCTCGTTGACGACCGCGACCCGCACCAGCGCGCGCTCGCAGCCGTGCCGGATCAGCGGCGCGTCCGTCGCGACGCGGTGCGAGCCCAGCGTCGCGACGTACCCGATCGCTTCGAGCAGGTTGGTCTTGCCGCGACCGTTCTGGCCGACCAGCACGGTCGGCCCGGGTTCGAGGGCGAGATCGGCCTGGGGCCAGGAGCGGAAGTCGGTGACCTGCAAGTGGCGCAGATACACCCGGAACTCCTTACCCGCCGACCTTCTTCACGGCGTGCCCACCGAACTGGTTGCGCAGCGCGGCCACCGCGCGCATCGCGGCCGAGTGCTCCTGGCGCGAAGCGAACCGCGCGAAGAGGGCGGCCGAGATGACCGGCGCCGGCACCGCGTTGTTGATCGCCTCTTCCAGCGTCCAGCGGCCCTCGCCCGAGTCCTCGACGTAGCCCTCGAGGTCGTCCAGCTCCGGGTCCTCGTCGAGCGCGCGCACGAGCAGGTCGAGCAGCCAGGACCGGACGACTGTGCCGCGCTGCCAGCCCTTGATCACCGCGGGCACGTCCTTGACGACCTTGGCCGCCTCGAGCAGCTCGAAGCCCTCGGCGAAGGCCTGCATCATGCCGTACTCGATGCCGTTGTGGATCATCTTCGCGTAGTGCCCCGCGCCGACGTCGCCGGCGTGCGAGAAGCCTTCTTCACGCGGGCCTTCCGGGCGCAGCGCGTCGAAGATCGGCATGGCCTTCTCGACGTCGGCCGCGGTGCCGCCGACCATCAGGCCGTAGCCGTTGTCCTTGCCCCACACGCCACCGGAGACACCGCAGTCGACGTAGCCGATGTTCTTCGCCGCGAGCAGATCGGCGTTCAGCTTGTCGTCGGTGTACTTCGAGTTGCCGCCGTCGATCACCATGTCGCCCTCGGCGAGCAGGTTGCTCAGCTCGGTGACGGTCTGGCGGGTCGGGTCGCCGGCCGGGACCATGATCCAGACGATCCGCGGGCCGTCCAGTTTGGACACCAGGTCCTCGAGCGACGTCGTGTCGGTGACGTCCGGGTTGCGGTCGTAGCCGACCACCTCGTGACCGGCCGCGCGCAGCCGCTCACGCATGTTGAAGCCCATCTTGCCCAGGCCGATCAGACCGAGCTGAACCATCGAGATCCCCTTACGTGCTCAGGCAGTGTCTTACGGGGCTTCGCCCCGGCCGGGGGCTCCGCCACCCGGACCCCACGGATTAGGCGGGTCAGCCCGGGAGGCGGACCGGCATCAGGAGGTAGAGGTAGCCGGGGACGACGTTGCCCTCGGCGTCGGCGGGCTTGATGAGCGCGGGCCGGTTCGGCGTGGTGAACGTCAGCTCCGCTTGGCCGCTGTGCAGCGCACCGAGGCCGTCGACGAGGTAACCGGGGTTGAACGCGATGGTCACCGGCTCACCTTCGTACTCGACCTGCAGCTCTTCTTCGGCGCTGCCCTCGTCGTCGCCGCCCGCGGACAACCGCAGCGTGTTGTCCCCGAACTCCAGTCGTACCTGAGTCCCCCGCTCGGCCACCAGTGAAACGCGCTTGATGGACTCGGTGAGCGCCGACACGTCGATGACCGCGCGCGACGTGTGCGACGCGGGCAGCAGCTGGCGGTACGGCGGGAATTCGGCGTCGAGCAGGCGGGTCGTCGTGTAGCGCCCGGAACCGGACAGGCCGAGCAGGCCTTCGCCGCTGGCGAGGGCGAGGCGGATCGTGGCGCCGCTGGCGCCGAGCGTCTTGGCCGCCTCGGCGAGGGTGCGCGCCGGGACGAGCACCGCCGCGTCGGCCAGGCCCTCGGCGGGCTGCCAGGTGAACTCGCGCATGGCGAGCCGGAACCGGTCGGTCGCGACGAGGGTCAGCGAGCTGCCGGAGATCTCGAGCCGCATGCCGGTGAGCATCGGCAGCGTGTCGTCCTTGCCCGCGGCGACGACGACCTGGGTGACGGCCTGGCCGAACGCGTCGCCGGCGAGCTCGCCCGCGAAGGCGGGCTGGGACGGCAGCTGCGGGTAGTCCTCGACCGGCATGGTCGGCAGGGAGAACCGCGCGGTGCCGCACGTGATGGTGGCGCGCGAGCCGTCGACGGAGATCTCGACCGGCTGCGCGGGCAGCGCCTTGGTGATGTCGGCGAGGAGGCGCCCGGACACGAGCAGGCGGCCGCCATCGGCGATCGTCGCGGGGACCCCGACCGTGGCGGAGACCTCGTAGTCGAAGCCGGAGACCGTCAGCGCGTCGGTTTCGCCGTCCGAACCGGCGTCGAGCAGGACACCGCCCAGCACCGGCACCGGAGGCCGGGAGGGGAGGCTTCTGGCCACCCACGCGACGGCGTCGGCGAGCCCGTCACGCTCGACGCGGATCTTCATGCGCGCATCCTTTCGACGATCGAGCCCCGTGCGGGCTCGGGCCAGGCCTCGTTCTCGAAGGGCAGAGACCGGCTGCCCCCTCCGGCCGGTCCGCCCTCCGCGTGAGCGGCCGGAGCACGGACCAGGTGCAGACATCCACGTTAGGCCGTCGCGGGCGCCGACGTCACCTCGGCCTCCCCTTGACTTTGTCGACATGACGACTCCATCTCGCGGCTGTCCCCAGATTCGCTCTCCGCCTGTTTTTGTTTTGTTCTCTCTCTTAGAAGATCTAAGGGCAGTAGCAGTAATAGGCGTTGTGGATTGTGTGGATTGAGCTCGTTTGCGCAGGTGGGACCGGTCGCGGGCGTGTGGAGAACCATGGTGGCAGACCTGTGGGTAGATCGGGCCATCCGTGGATGGTTTCGGGCGGCGGCCGATCCGTCCACAGAAGGCCCCAGTTGTCCCCACGGTTGTCCCCAGGTGTGGGGCGATTTGTACCCAGGGTCTGGGGGTGCCGGACGGGGTCCGAACCCCTCTTCCGAGTGATCGGCTCCCCCTGTGCACATCATGTGGGCAACCTGTGGAATCAGCGTGGACAAGGGTGTGGATGCGCTGTGGATCGCCTGTGGGCGGGGTGTGGAGGGAATCCGTGTCTTCGCTGGTGGGAGATCCTTGGCACTGTGGGCAATCTGCCCACACGGTGGGGAAAACCCCTTGTGTACAAACAATTTTCGCGAGTTTGGCGAAGCGCGCGTACGCACCTTCGCTGCTTCGCGGGCGTACGCGCGCTTCAGACACTCCAAAGACGACTGTGTCGAATGACGACCGGGTGCAAAGACGACCAAGGGGCGTCCACATTGAGCGGACGCCCCGAAATCGTTGGGAGGTAAGGGATGTGCTACTGGCGGGCGCGCTGCTTGATGCGCGACGTCAGCTCCTGCACCTGGTCGTAGATCCGCCGGCGCTCGGCCATCTCCTTGCGGATCTTCTTGTCCGCGTGCATGACCGTCGTGTGGTCGCGGCCGCCGAACGTCTGCCCGATCTTCGGCAGCGACATGTCGGTGAGCTCGCGGCAGAGGTACATCGCGATCTGGCGGGACGTGGCGAGCGCCTTCGTCTTGCCGGGGCCGCACAGGTCGTCCAGCGTCACGTCGAAGAACTCGGAGATGACGCCCATGATGGTGGGCGCGGTGATCTCCGGGGCGTGGGAGTCGGGGATCAGGTCCCGCAACACGATCTCCGCCAGTGCGGCGTCCACCGGCTGCTGGTTCAGCGACGCGAACGCGGTGACCCGGATCAGCGCGCCTTCGAGCTCCCGGATGTTCGCCTCGACGCGCGAGGCGATGAACTCCAGAACGTCGCCCGGCACCGCCAGCCTGTCCTGCGCCGCCTTCTTGCGGAGGATCGCGATGCGCGTCTCGAGTTCGGGCGGCTGGATGTCGGTGATGAGGCCCCACTCGAACCGCGTCCGCAGCCGGTCCTCCAGCGTCTCGAGGCGCTTGGGCGGGCGGTCGGAGCTGACGACGATCTGCTTGTTCGCGTTGTGGAGGGTGTTGAAGGTGTGGAAGAACTCCTCCTGCGTCCCTTCCTTGCCCTCCAGGAACTGGATGTCGTCGACGAGCAGGATGTCGATGTCGCGGTAGCGCCGCTGGAAGGCGACCTTGCGGTCGTCGCGCAGCGAGTTGATGAAGTCGTTGGTGAACTCTTCGGTCGAGACGTACCGGACGCGCATGCCGGGGAAGAGTCGTTGCGCGTAGTGGCCGACCGCGTGCAGTAGGTGCGTCTTGCCGAGCCCGGACTCGCCCCAGATGAAGAGGGGATTGTACGCGCGGGCGGGCGCTTCGGCGACGGCGACCGCGGCCGCGTGCGCGAAGCGGTTGGACGCGCCGATGACGAAGGTGTCAAAGGTGTACTTCTCGTTCAGCTTCGTCTTCGACGTCTGCGGCTGCGCCGGCGCGGTGTACGGCTGACCGGCGATCGGCTGGCCGGAGAAGGTCGGCCAGATCTCGTGGACCGCGGCGAGCGCTTCGCCCTCTTCGTCGACTTCTTCGTCGGTGTCGTCGCCGTCGTCCGGCTTCGGTGCGCCGGCCTGGTGCGCCGGCATCGGCATCGGCGGCCTCGGCTGCGGGGGTTCGGCGGGCCGCGGCGGCGGCATCATCGGCGCGCCGTTGGCGGGCATCGGCGGGGCCGGTTCGGGACTCGTGCCGTTTTCCACTCGGCCGGGTGACGGCGCGTAGCGGGGAGCGGGCGCCGGAGCGACGGCCTCGGCGCTGTCGACCTTCACCGCGAGCGAGATGGCGCGGCCGAGCCGCCGGGAAAGCGCCTCGGTGATCGCGCCGCGCAGCCCGCGTTCGATCGCTTCCTTCGCGAAGTCGCTGGGCGCCGCCAGGAGCGCCGTGCCGTCGAGCAGGCCGATCGGACGGGTCACGCGCATCCAGGCGCGCTGCTGGGGGGACAGGGTCCCGTCGGACAGTTCGCGTACCACCTGTTCCCAGATGACACCCAGATTGTGCTGGTGATCCGACACCTGTCTGGCTCCCCTCCCCTCGTCGGCGTGGACAGCCGAGCCGGCCCCGGAACTCCCCGGTCACTCCACCCGGCGATCACAGGAGACCTGTCCGCGCACCGGCACAGCGAATATCCACATAGTTGTCCACAGCTGTGCACTAATGTACGGCGACCCGCGGCGCCACCACCTGCGGGCTCGTCGTACGCCGGTGGGCACTCCACCACCCGGATACTCGTGCACCTCGACCGGTGACCCGAGAGAGGCACGCTAACAAGCCCCGCTCGCGGCCACAAGGCATCCTGGGCGGCCAGCATTTCACGGTGCACCGCCGGTGGCCATTCGGTGCCGCGGCGTCGAACTCCCCGGGTGCGCCGGCCGGTCGCGTACCGTGGCCGAGGGGGTGCTTACCGGCCGCCCGACGGGGGTGCGTACCCTCGTAAGGTCTCCCGTATGCGACGGGTGCGTTTCGCGTGCCCACGTTGTCGTCGCTCGTCGTGACGAGGCCACACGTTGGTAGGAGACACCAGAGACTGCCGTGCGCCCGCACGACACGCCAGGTGGAAGAAGTAATTCTGCTTCGGGCGGGCGGGAACACGGACAACGCGAGACACAGGAGAAGCAGTGAGCAAGGGTAAGCGCACCTTCCAGCCGAACAACCGCCGCCGCGCGAAGGTCCACGGGTTCCGCCTGCGCATGCGGACCCGCGCCGGCCGCGGCATCCTGGCGGCCCGCCGTCGCAAGGGCCGTGCTGAGCTGTCCGCCTGATCGCACCCGATCGAGGCGCGCCGTGCTGCCGGCTGCCGCACGCTTGCGGCGGAGTGAGGATTTCCGCGTGGTTCTCCGTCGCGGGTCCCGGGCAGGCAGGCGCCGCCTCGTCGTCCACGCGCTGACCACGGACCCGTCCGAGGCCGCCGACCCACCGTCGGCGGCCAGGGCGGGTTTTGTGGTGAGCAAGGCGGTCGGCAATTCGGTGGTCCGCCACCGCGTCAGCCGCCGATTGCGTCATCTCGTTTCCGCCAGGCTCGGAACACTGCCCGCCGGTACGGCGTTGGTCGTACGGGCATTGCCGCCGTCGTCGACCGCTTCCAGCGCCGAGCTCGGGTCCGATCTCGACGCCGCGTTGCGTCGGCTGGGGCTTCTGTCGTCGCGCCGTCCGGCCGGGGATGTCCCCCGCCCGACGCGTCCCGCGGACGCGACCCCCGACCACGGATCAGCGGTGTGACCGGCATGCGAGCCACCCCCGAGCACGACTCAGCGCACGACCACTTCGACGACGGCGAGCCTCCGCGGCCCGGCCCGGTCGCCTGGGTCCTGCTGCTCCCCATCAAGCTCTACCGCAAGGCGATCTCGCCCTTCCTCCCGCCGGCTTGCCGGTTCTACCCGAGCTGCAGCGCGTACGCAGTCGAAGCCCTCACCCGGCACGGTGCCGGACGTGGCTCCTACCTCGCGCTGCGCCGGCTGCTGCGCTGCGGCCCGTGGACACCCCCCGGCCGTGACCCCGTGCCCGAGACGTTCTCGTGGCGACACCGCAGACCTGAAACACCGATCGAGGAGTAGCAGCAGTGCTCGATTTCATCTACTACCCCGTGTCCTTCATCCTCTGGTGTTGGCACAAGGTCTTCGGGTTCGTGTTCGGGGAATCGACCGCGGTCGCCTGGATCCTCGGCATCATCTTCCTGACGTTCACGGTCCGCGGCATCATGTTCAAGCCGTTCGTGAACCAGGTCCGGTCGATGAAGAAGATGCAGGACTTCGCGCCGGAGATGAAGAAGATCCAGAAGAAGTACGCGAACGACCGGCAGCGCCAAGCCGCGGAGATGCAGAAGCTCCAGAAGGAGCACGGCGTCAACCCGCTGGGCAGCTGCCTGCCGATGCTGCTCCAGATCCCGGTGTTCATCGGCCTGAACCACGTCCTCCGCGCGTTCACGATGCCGCCGCCCGGTGGCGGCCCGAAGACCGAGAACTACTTCTTCAGCCAGCACGACGTCGAGTCCTACGTCAACGCGAAGCTGTTCGGCGTCAACCTCGGTGAAGCGGTCTACAACGGCGTCGGGGTCGTCAGCGGCGGGGCCACGAACGTCGGCTTCCACTGGAGCGTGCTCCCGGTTGCGCTGCCGCTGATGATCGTCGCTTCGATCGCCACGCACCTCACCGCGCGGCACTCGGTGGCCCGGCAGAACGCCGCGTCGGCCACCCCGCAGACCGCGATCATGAACAAGCTGACGATGTACATCTTCCCGCTCGGTGTCCTCGTCTTCGGTGCGCTGTTCCCGCTCGGCCTCCTCTTCTACTGGCTGGCGAACAACGGCTGGACCCTGATGCAGCAGCGCCTCGTCTACACGAAGATCGACAAGGAAGAGGCGTCCCGCAAGGCGGAAGCCGCGGAGAAGCGCGCGTCGCTCGGCCCGAAGCCGGGTCAGAAGCCGACCGCGCCGAAGGTCGGCCAGAAGCCGGTCCAGCAGAAGAAGAACCAGCCCGCTCAGGCCGGCACGGCGAAGAAGGTGACGAAGGCGGGCTCGGCCCACGGCTTCGCCCAGCTCACGCCGGCGGAGGCCGCCGCGAAGGCGGAGGCGGCCGCGAAGGCCGACAGCGCGACCGTGGCGGACCCGGCTCCCGCCGAGACCAACGGCCAGAACGGCTCGAAGGACAACGGCACCGGCGTGCCGGGCCTTCTCAAAGACTCGACCAGGAAGTCGGGCCGGAAGCGCCGCTGAGGCGCGACCGGTTCGGAGAGGAGACGAATGATGTCGGAGACGATCGACACGATCGACGCCGATCAGGACGACGTGACCCCGGCCGACGGAGAAGCGGGCGAACAGAAGGCTGGAGGTGGCGACGACATCCTCGTGCAGGAGGGCGACATCGCCGGCGACTACCTCGAGCGCCTGCTCGACCTGCTCGACTACGACGGTGACATCGACCTCGACGTGGAGGCCGGCCGCGCGATCGTGAGCATCGACGGCGGCGAGGACCTCGAGAAGCTCGTCGGCCCGCGCGGCACGGTGCTCGAGGCGCTGCAGGAGCTGACCCGCCTGGCGGTCCAGCAGGAGACGGGCTCGCGCAGCCGCCTGATGCTGGACATCGCGGGCTGGCGCGCGGACCGCCGCGAGGAGTTGCGCGAGCTCGGCCGCTCGACGGCGGAGTCGGTCCTGAAGAGCGGCGAGCGGGTGCGGCTGCAGCCGATGAGCCCGTTCGAGCGCAAGGTCGTCCACGACGCGGTGGCGACGGTCTCGGGCGTCATGAGCGAGAGCGAGGGCGAGGACCCGAAGCGCCGCGTGGTGATCTTCCCGGAGTCCTGAGACCCCGGTTCCGGAAGCGGGGGCCCCCCCCGGGGTGGGGGGGGGGCGCGGGGGTGTTTGGGGGGGTGGGGGCCGGCCCCCCCCCCCCGACAGGGTGGC
>NZ_JBHVXZ010000012.1:51971-127158 GCF_042881395.1 Amycolatopsis sp. NPDC058278
CGTGCGCTGGCACCGTACGCGCCGGTTGGTTATCTCCGGGGTCTCCTCACCCCGGGGTACGGCTTGCGCCCCCACCCTTGGGTTCGGGGGGGGCCCGCTTCTTTGTGTGTGGGGTGCGGCCCATGCGCCCGGCCGACTACTGGTTCCCGCGGCAGTGCCCGCGCGCGATGGCTTGGGCGACGCCGGAGACGACCGAGCGGCCCCGCCGAGCGAATTACACGCGTGATGTTTCACGTGGAACCGCCCACCGCCGCAGCCGGCTGAGTGGAGTTGTCCACATCTGCGGACTGTCGGCTCGTTTTCTCCGGCTCATCGGGGACAATCGAACGAGCGCGGTTTCACGTGAAACCGGCGGACGAGGAGTAGACGGAGTGAGCTTGGAGGAGGCCGCGGAGACGGTGCGGGCCGCGGCGGGACGAGTGTTCGGTGAACGCGTCGACCAAGCGGCCGGGTACGTCGAACTCCTGGAGCGGCACGGGGTCGAGCGCGGGCTGATCGGTCCGCGGGAAGTCGAGCGGCTGTGGGAGCGGCACGTGCTCAACTCGGCGGTGATCGGCGAGCAGATGCCCCCGGGCGCTCGCGTGGTCGACGTCGGGTCGGGAGCCGGGCTTCCGGGTGTACCGCTGGCGATCGCGCGACCGGACCTCGATATCGTCTTGCTCGAACCGATGGCCCGCCGGGTGGACTGGCTGGCCGAGGTGGCCGAGAAGCTGGAACTCCCGATCACCATCGTCCGTGGACGCGCGGAGGAGCCGCCTGTGCGTGAGCAGCTCGGTGGCGCCGACATCGTCACCGCTCGCGCGGTCGCCCCGCTCGCTCGTCTCGCGGACTGGTGCCTGCCGCTGGTCCGTCCCGACGGCTTCCTGGTCGCCCTCAAGGGCGCCAGCGCGGCGGACGAGATCGCGCGGGACGGCGCCGCCATCCGCAAGGCCGGCGGGGCTGACCCGCTGATCGTCGAATGCGGTGCCGCAGTACTAGAGGTCCCCAGCACGGTCGTGAAGATCCGTCGCCTTCCAGCAGCAAGCAAGCCGAAGGCGCGGAGCAGGAAGCGTTAACGGGCCGCGATGTTCCACGTGAAACGACGCGACTCGACCATCGACCAGATGTCAACATGGAGGAGGTGTCGAGACCGGTGAATCCCCCGCCGTCCGACTCCACGGAGACCACCCCCGACGTGGGCTGGACCCCGATCGCCGAAGAAGCCGCCCGCGCCGCTCGTCTGCTGAATCCCGAGAGGACGCTTCCCCGTCCCGGCCGCCGTCGCGTGCTGACCGTCGCCAACCAGAAGGGCGGCGTCGGCAAGACCACCAGCACGGTCAACCTCGCCGCCGCGCTCGCGGTCCACGGGCTCAAGACGCTCGTCGTCGATCTCGACCCGCAGGGCAACGCGAGCACCGCGCTCGACGTCGACCACCGGTCCGGGACGCCCTCCATCTACGAGGTGCTCATCGGCGAGGTGACGCTCGCGGAGGCGGCCCAGCCGACCGAGCAGTCCCCCAACCTCTTCTGCGTCCCGGCGACGATCGACCTCGCCGGCGCCGAGATCGAGCTCGTCTCGATGGCGTCTCGCGAGTCCCGGCTCAAGGAGGCCATCTCCTCGGAGATCCTCGACCAGATCGGCGTCGACTACGTCCTCATCGACTGCCCGCCGTCGCTGGGCCTGCTGACGGTCAACGCGATGGTCGCCGCGCAGGAGGTGCTCATCCCGATCCAGTGCGAGTACTACGCGCTGGAAGGTCTCGGGCAGCTGCTGAGCAACATCGAGCTCGTGCAGCAGCACCTCAACCGCGAGCTCCGCGTCTCGACGATCCTCCTCACCATGTACGACGGCCGGACCAAGCTGGCCGACCAGGTGACGAACGAGGTGCGGAACCACTTCGGGGACACCGTGCTGAAGACCGTCATCCCCCGCAGCGTGAAGGTGTCGGAGGCGCCCGGGTACGGCCAGACCGTGCTCGCCTACGATCCCGGTTCGCGCGGGGCGATGAGCTACGTCGACGCGGCCAAGGAGATCGCCGAGCGCGGCGCACAGATGGAGAAGGGTAGTTCGACATGACCGAGCGTCGAGGAGGGCTGGGGCGGGGCCTCGCCGCCCTGATCCCGACCGGACCCACCGGCGGTGGTCCCCTGCCCGCACCCGGCGACACGGCGGCGGAGAAGAAGGCGGCCGAGGAAAAGGGCTGGTTCGCGGCGAACGGTCAAGCGCAGCAGCACGCCGGCGAGGTCGCCGGCGCGGTCTACCGCGAGATCCCCGTCGGCTCGATCAAGCCGAACCCGAAGCAGCCGCGCCAGGTCTTCGACGAAGAGGCGCTCGCCGAACTCGAGCACTCGATCCGTGCGTTCGGGCTCATGCAGCCCATCGTCGTCCGCGAGCTCGGGAACGACGAGTACGAGCTCGTCATGGGCGAGCGGCGGCTGCGTGCTTCGCAGCAGGCCGAGCTCGAAGCGATCCCGGCGATCGTCCGGCAGACCGCCGACGAGTCGATGCTGCGCGACGCGCTCCTGGAGAACATCCACCGCGTCCAGCTGAACCCACTCGAAGAGGCGGCCGCGTACCAGCAGCTGCTCGACGAGTTCGCGGTCACCCACGAGGAGCTGGCGAGCCGGATCGGCCGCAGCCGGCCGGTCATCACCAACACGATCCGGCTCCTCAAACTCCCCTTGCCGGTGCAGCGGCGCGTCGCCGCGGGCGTGCTCTCCGCCGGGCACGCGCGCGCGTTGCTGTCGCTGGACGACGCCGAAAGCCAAGAAGAGCTCGCCACGCGCATCGTCGCGGAGGGCATGTCGGTGCGGGCGACCGAGGAAGCCGTCACGCTCAAGAAGAGCGAGAAGCCGGCGAAGCCGAAGCCCGCACCGCGCAAGCCGATCCAGGCGCCGGGGTTGCAGGAGCTCGCGAACCGCCTCTCGGACCGCTTCGACACCCGCGTGAAGGTCGACCTCGGCCGCCGCAAGGGCCGGATCACGCTCGAGTTCGGCTCGGTCGACGACCTCGAGCGCATCGTCGCGATCATCGATGCGAATGGGGCAAATCAGACACCGAAAACCGATTAGGGATCACCCCAGGGTGTTTCGTCACGGTGATGATTGCTCACCGGAGCCATCGCGGGCACGGTTGGTGATCATCGCTCGCGACACGAAAAAGGCCACCACCGAACTTCGGTAGTGGCCTTTCGTGGGTGAAGGGTCAGCGAGAAATCGCGCGCCCGATGAGTTCACCGAACACCGCGCCGAGCGACTTGCCCGCCGCCTCGATCGCCATCGGCACCGTCGACGTCTCGGTGAGGCCCGGCGACGGGTTCACTTCGAGGAAGTGCACCGTGCCGTCCGCGGCGACGATCGCGTCGGTCCGCGAGATGTCCCGCAGCCCGAGCACGCGGTGGGCGGCGACGGCGAGTTCGGCCGCCGCCTTGGCCGCGGCGTCGTCGAGCCGGGCGGGGGTGAAGAAGTCGGTCAGGCCGGCCGTGTAGCGGGCCGTGTAGTCGTACACGCCGCTCTCCGGCACGATCTCGACCGCCGGGAGGGCCTCGGGCCCGTCCTCGCCCTCGATGACCGTCACGGCCACCTCGACGCCGTCCACGAACCGCTCGGCGAGCACGGTGTCGCCGTAGGCGAAGCAGCCGACCATCGCCGCCGGCAGTTCCGCGGCCTCGCGGACCACCTGCGTGCCGAGCGCCGAACCACCCTGGTCGGGCTTGAGGATCAGCGGCAGGCCGAGGCGCTCCACCATCGCGTCGAGCACCGCCTGGGCGCCGAGCTCGCGGAACGTGCTGTGCGGCAGCACCACCCAGTCCGGCGTCGTGAACCCGGCGTTCTCGATCAGCGCCTTCGCGGTCGGCTTGTCCCACGCGCGGCGGCAGCCCTGGGAGCCGGTGCCGACGAACGGCACCTCCAGCATCTCCAGCACCGTCTGCACCGAGCCGTTCTCGCCCTCGCCGCCGTGCAGCGCGACGACTACGGCGTCCGGGCGCTGCGTGCGCAGGCGCTCCAGCAATCCCGCGTCGGTGTCCCACTCCTCGATGCCGAAGCTCTCGGACTTCAACGCCGCGGACAGCCGTCGCCCGGACCTCAGGGAGACGTCGCGTTCGTGCGAGAGCCCGCCGGCGAGCACGGCAACGGTACGGTCGACCACCGTGGAAACTCCTTAGCTGAAAAGAATTAGACCGTGTCCGGGGACGGGTTCTGCGGTCCCTGGATCTGGCGCGAAACCACGCTACCGAAGGTGCGAGCGAGGTCCATTTCGGACTCCAGCACGGCCGCCAGCCGCCGCACGCCTTCGCGGATCCGCTCCGGCGTCGGGTAACAGTACGAGAGCCGCATCTGGCGGCTGCCGAACCCGTCGGCGTAGAAGCCGGTTCCGGACGCGTACGCGACCCGTGCGGTCACCGCGCGCGGCAGCATCGCCTTCGTGTCGACGCCCTCCGGCACCGTCACCCAGACGTAGAAGCCGCCGTCCGGCTTGGTCCACGAACAGCCCGGCGGCAGGTACTGGTCGAGCGCGGACAGGATCGCGTCACGCCGCTCGCGGTAGTTCTCGCGGAACTTCTTGATCTGGCCCTTCCAGTCGTGCGTGGCCAGGTAGCGCGAGACGATCATCTGGTTGAACGTCGGCGGGCACAGCGTCGCCGACTCCGCGGCGAGCACGAGCTTCTCGCGCACGGCGTGCGGCGCCAGCACCCAGCCGACGCGCAGGCCGGAGGCGAACGTCTTCGAGAACGAGCCGAGGTACACGACGTTGTCGGGATCGGCCGACCGCAGCGCCGGGTACGTCTGCCCGTCGAAACCGAGCAACCCGTACGGGTTGTCTTCGACGACCAGGACGCCGTGGGTGCGGCAGATCTCCAGGATCTCCGCACGGCGCTCGACGGCCAGTGTGACGCCGGCGGGGTTGTGGAAGTTCGGGATCGTGTAGAGGAACTTGACCCGGCGGCCGGCCTTCTCCGTCCGGTCGAGCGCCTCGCGGAGCAGCTCCGGCACCAGGCCGTGGTCGTCCATCGCCACGTGCACGACCTGCGCCTGGTAGGCGGCGAACGAGCCCAGCGCACCGACGTACGAGGGTCCTTCGGCGATCACGACGTCACCCGGGTCGCAGAACAGCCGCGTGACCATGTCCAGGCCCATCTGCGAGCCGACGGTCACCACGACGTCGTCCGGGTGCGCCTTGATGCCCTCCAGGGCCATGATCTCGCAGATCTGCTCGCGCAGCGCCGGGACGCCGTGCGCCGAGCCGTACTGCAGCGCCACCAAGCCGTCTTCGGCGATGATCTCGGCCACCTGCGCCGACAGCGTGTCGAGCGGGAGCGCCGCCAGGTTCGGCATGCCGCCGGCCAGCGAAACCACCTCGGGCCGGCTGGCCACCGCGAACAGTGCCCGGATCTCGGAGGCGGTCATCCCGGCGGTGCGCGCGGCGTACCGCTCCAGGTGCGGGTCGAGGTTCTGGCGGCCGCTGTGCGGCTTGCTGGGGCGGTTCTCGGTCATCGACGTTCACCCGGGGCTAGGCGGACACGGTCACTCCTGCGGGAGCTGGTAGATCCCATCGAGTGTAACCGGGCACCCATCAGGACCCCCTGGCCTTCCGGTGCTCGTCACATCGGCCTATCCTCGACCGTGGCTCTCGTGTTCGTGCCGTGGATCCTGCGCGGCTGGACGAGCGGGCAGCCGGTCGGGAGCGCAGGTCAGGGAGGTCGCGGGTGTCGCGTCGCGTCGTGGGCGTCACACTGGACAACCTGGAGCACCTGCCGAAGAGCTGTCGCCGGTGCGTGTACTGGGAGCTCGCCCCCCACCTCAAGCACCAGGCCGAGGAGTTCGGCGCGACCGAGGTCGAGAAGGAAGCCTGGGTCTCGAGCGTGCTGCTCGAGTGGGGTTCCTGCGGCCGCATCGTCTACAGCGACACGCTGCCGGTCGGGTTCGTGCTGTACGCCCCGCCGAACGCCGTCCCGCGCGCGCTGGCCTTCCCGACGTCGCCGCCGAGTGCCGACGCCGTCCTGCTGACCGCGTTCCAGGTGCTGCCGGAGTTCCGCGGCGGCGGGCTGGGCCGGATGCTCGTCCAGGCGGTCGCCAAGGACCTGACCAAACGCGGCGTCCGTGCCATCGAGGCGTTCGGCGACGCGAAGCCCGAGGAATCGGACCCCGACGGCGGCCACAGCTGTGTGCTGCCGGCGGCCTTCCTGCAGAGCGTGGGCTTCAAGACGGTCCGCCCGCACCAGAAGTGGCCCCGCCTGCGCCTCGAGCTGCGGTCGGCGATCACCTGGAAGGAAGACGTCGAGGCGGCCCTGGAGCGGCTGCTCGGCCAGGTGACGATCACCACCGCCGAGCCGAGCCTCGGCCGCGCCTGATTCCCATCCGCAAACGTTTGCGCTTGTGTTTCGGCATGCCCGCAACCCAGTGTGCACAACTGTGGAAGAAGTGCCGAGTTATCCACAGAGCGCTGATAGGAGCGGTGGAAAAGCTGTGGAGAACTGCCCCGAAACCTGGGGACGCGCGCGTGGCGTCCCCAGGGGTGGTGGGGCAGGTGAAGGAGAGCCGCTAGGGGGTTGTGGTCGGCCCTATTCGGCCTTGGCGAGCTCGTGCGCCAGGACGTCGGCGAAGGTGAAGGTGCCCGTCGGCTGGTCGCCCTCGCCGAGCAGGTACAGCCGCTTGACCGCGATCAGGATGCCCTCCGCGACGATGTCGCGGAACGCCGGGTCGCCGAGGTTGCGGGCGTCGTCCGGGTTCGTCAGGTAGCCGATCTCGACCCGGACCGCCGGGCAGCGGGTGCGGGTGAAGATGTCCCACGACTTGTAGTGCGTGCGGCAGTCGAGCATGCCCGTGCGGGCCGCGACCTCGCGCTGGATGAAGCCGGCCAGCAGCTCGCCCACCGTGGACGTCGTGCCGTTGCCGGTGCCGAAGTGGAAGCTCGCGACACCCTGCGCACGCGGCGAGGCGTTCTTGTCGCTGTGCAGCGAGAGGAACAGGTCGGCACCCGCGTCGTTCGCGAACTTGGCGCGCTCGAGCTCGGTGGGGCTCTGGTTCGGGCCGCGGGAGATCAGCGCCTCCATGCCGGCGGCCTTCATCCGGCCTTCGAGCCGACGGGCGAGGTCCCACGCGATGTCGGCCTCGCGCAGGCCGCCGGCGACCACGCCGAGGTCGTCGCCGCCGTGGCCCGGGTCGATCACGATGCGCTTGCCGCGCAGCCGCGGCCCGGCCTGGCGCACCTGCTCCTGCTCGCGCAGAAACACGGGGCGACCGCCCCGGGCCCGCGGCGAGGACAGGCGGTGCAGCTCGCGGATGGTGGCCGGACCGCACATGCCGTCCGGCGTCAGGCGCATGTCGCGCTGGAACGTCTTGAGCGCGCGCTCGGTCGCCGGCCCGAAGTAGCCGTCGGGGCGGCCGGCGTCGAAGCCGAGCTCGGTGAGCCGCTCCTGCAGGGTGAAGACGTCGTCGCCGTGCACGGGCGAGGCGATCATGTACGACAGCGGGCGGCTGCCCAGGTGGTAGCTGGCGCCCTTGAGCGCCTGGAACGTAGCCGGACCCACGATGCCGTCGGTCATCAGCCCACGACGCTGCTGGAAGGCACGGACGGCGTGCTCCGCGGCGACGTCGAAGGTGTCGTAGTCGTCGGTACCGGTGACCGGCGGGAGCAGGTCCATCCCGGCCAGGATGGACCTGATCTCGGCGACGTCCGGACCGGCGTCACCGCGGCGGAGTACCCGCATGCACTCCTCGCTCTTCCTCAGGCACCGAATTCGGGGGCTCGGTGCGTGGCAGGATTTCAAAAACCTTCGCTGGGACGAGCCCAGGTCCTCTATTGTGCCTTGCCAACTCTGGGTGACAGCGCAGGCCCGGTAGGTAGGTCAAGGACCCGTTCGTGGAGTACCCACGGTGGCCGCTGTCACGCTCGATTAAGCAACATCGTTGAAATTAGCCCGAATGACGAACGAACCCGGGGCCAGCAGGAGGATTCCCGCAGGCCCCGGGTTCGCCGGGCTGGTTCGGTTCAGAGCACGTCGGCGAGGTCCGACAGCAGCGCGGCCTTCGGCTTCGCGCCCACGATCTGCTTCACCGGCTTGCCGCCCTGGAACAGGATCAGCGTCGGGATGGACATCACCTGGTAGTCACGCGGCGTGTTCGGGTTCTCGTCGATGTCGATCTTGGCGATGGTCAGCTTCTCGCCGTTCTCGGCCGCGATCTCCTCGAGCACCGGGGCGACCATCTTGCACGGGCCGCACCAGGTGGCCCAGAAATCGACGAGGACCGGCTTCTCGCTGGTCAGGACCTCGTCGACGAACGTCGCGTCGGTCACCTTGACGGTGTTGGCCATGGTTTCTCCTTCAGGGATGGTTGAACGCCGGAAAGTCAGTTGGTGCCCGGGCCGTAGCCGCCGCCGACGAGCTCGGCCGCCTCGTGCGCGTCCGATTCGCCGTGCTCCGCGAGCCATCGTTCCGCGTCGATCGCCGCGCTGCACCCGGAGCCCGAGGCGGTGATCGCCTGCCGGTAGGTGCGGTCGACCAGGTCGCCGGCCGCGAAGACGCCGTCCAGGTTCGTGTACGAGCTGCGGCCCTGGGTGATGACGTAGCCGTCCTCGTCCAGCTCGACCTGCCCCTTCACGAGCTGGCTGCGCGGGTCGTGGCCGATCGCGACGAAGAAGCCCGACACGTCCAGCGTCGACTCGCTGCCGTCCTGGGTGTCCTTCAGCTGCAGGCCCTCGACCTTGCCGTCGCCGAGCACCCCGGTGATCTGCGTGTTCAGCTGCCACTTGATCTTCTCGTTCGCGCGGGCGCGCTCGAGCATGATCTTGGACGCGCGGAACTCGTCGCGGCGGTGGACGATCGTGACGGACTTCGCGAACTTCGTCAGGAAGGTCGCTTCCTCCATCGCCGAGTCGCCGCCGCCGGCGACCACGATGTCGTGGTCGCGGAAGAAGAAGCCGTCACAGGTCGCACAGGCCGACACACCGCGGCCGAGCAGTTCCTGCTCGCCCGGCACGTTCAGGTACCGCGCCGCGGCACCCATGGCGAGGATGACGGCGCGAGCGGCGTACCGCTTGCCGTTCGCGTGGACGTACTTGACGTCCCCGGTCAGCTCCAGCGACTCGACGTCCTCCGCGCGCAGCTCGGCGCCGAAGCGCTCGGCCTGCTTGCGCATCTCCTCCATCAGGTCCGGACCCATGATGCCGTCGCGGAACCCGGGGAAGTTCTCGACCTCGGTCGTCGTCATCAGCGCGCCGCCGAACTGCGTGCCCTCGAACACCAGCGGTTCAAGCTGGGCCCGCGCCGCGTAAACGGCAGCGGTGTATCCGGCAGGACCCGACCCGACGATGATCAGGTTCCTGATTTCCTCGGCAGCCACCCGTGACCTCCGCTCGTAGTGACCCGTGTACCAGGCTCAACACGATCGTATGTGGCCATGTTCCCAGTCGTGACAGCCGCTACTTCTCCCCGACGACCTTGTCGAACAGGACGGCCGGATTTCCCGGTCCGCAGTCCGCGCCGAAGGCCACGAGCCGGAACTGGGCCAGCTTGCCGGTGGTCAGGATGATCATCACGCCGGCCTTGCCACCGACGTTCACCGGGCGGATGCCCTCCGGGCGCACCTTCGGGTCCAGTCCGGCGGCCGCGATGCAGGCGTCGAGGCGGTCCTCGTTCTGCAGCGGGCCGAAGTCGCGGACGCCGATCGCCTTGCCGACCAGGGCCTGCGCGCCGGCGCCGTCGTTGCCGACCGAAGGGCCCGTCGGAGCTGGAGCCGCGACGTTCGGGGTGCCGGTCTGCTGCGAGGTGCCCGGGATCGCGATGGTCACGGCGACGATCGCGGCCGCGGCCGCGGTCAGGACGCCGGCGGCCCAGCCGAGCCGCTTGTTCCGGCGCCGCCGGGCCGCCGCGAGGTCCACCACCGGGGCGTCCCCGGGCCCGGCCTGCTGCGGTGCCTGCGCGGCGCCCTGAGGCTGGTGCTGGGCTCGTCCAGACTGTGCTCGCTCGGGAAAGGCGGCGGCTGCTTCGGCGGCCAGTGCCGCGTCCAGCCGCGCGGCGAACTCCGCGGGCATCCGCGGGGCCGGCGCGTCCGCCAGTGAGGCGAGGTCGGCCTGCGTGGCGTCGAGGGCGTCCAGGATCGCCCGGGCCTCCGGGTCGGCGTCGACCAGCGCCCACAGCTCGGCCGCCTGCGGGTCCTCCAGGACACCGGCGTGGAGGTCGGCGAGCACGTCGACAGACCAGGGCGGACCGACGGTCCCCCCGATCCCCCGGCTTTCGTCCGTCATCGTCCCTCCCCGCTACCCGGCTGACGCCCGGCCCGTTTGCTTTCGTGAGTTGGGACGTTCGCAATCGCATCGGGGTTCCGCAGGTGCCCGAGAACCTTCGCGAGTTTCCCGCGGCCCCGCGCGCAGCGGCTCTTCACCGTGCCCTCGGCGATGCCGAGCATCTTGGCCGTCTCGGCGACGGAGTATCCCTCGACGTCGACCAGCACGATCGGGGCACGCTGGTCTTCGGGCAGCTGGTCGAGCGCCTCGCGCACGAGCAGGCTGGTCTCCCGCTCGGCCATCGAGTCACGGGGCGTGGCGGGTTCGTTGAAACCGGTCTCCGGCAGCGGCACGGTCGGGCGTGCCTGGCGGCGGCGGATCCGGTCGAGGCAGGCGTTGACCACGATCCGGTGCAGCCACGTCGTGACCTGCGACTCCGCCCGGAAGTTCCCGGCCGCGCGGAACGCGGAGATGAACGCGTCCTGCAACGCGTCGGCGGCCTCTTCCGGGTCGCGGACCGTGCGCAGCGCGACCGCCCACATGCGGTCGCGATGTCGCTGGACGAGTTCGCTGAACGCATGAGGGTCCCCGGCGGCGTGAGCCGCTATCAGATCCGCATCCGTGGGAGCTGCAGCTGTCACCCGGGAGAGCCTACTGACCCTGTCGGGTGCGTCACCCCGCAGGCAGGAAGGACAGGTCGCCTATTTCGGTCATGAACTGCCCGTCCGCGTCGCCCAGCTGGGTGATCCAGACGATGAAGTACTGGCCCTGCGTCGGCTGGGCCAGCGCGATCGTCGTCTCGCCGTTCTTCAGGTCGCCGTTGCCGACCACCTTCGTGTCGGCCAGGTCGGGGTTCTTCCCGGTGGCCGACCGGATCTCGACCTTGGTGGCCGGGGTGCCCCCGATGACCTTCACCTGGCTGAGGTTGATCGGGTTTTCGAACGCGACGAGCAGCCCGACACCCGGCTTGATGGTGGGGAACTGCTGCTTGTACTTCTCGGTCCGCCACTCCGTCTCGGGCTTGCCGTCGGTCGCGTACTTCGCCCGGCCGGTGTTGTCGCCCTTGCCCTCGGGGTTGTAGACCGCCACCGACTGCGGGGGCACCGCGGCGCCCACGGACGGCGACGGCGGCGGGGCCGGGTTCGACGACGGCGGCGGCTGCGTCCCGTTCTGCTGGCTCGACGCCGGCGGGGCGGCGACGTTGATCGACGGCCCGCTCGCCTTCGAATCGCCCTGGAAGACGTTGATCAGCATCAGGCCGCCCCAGGCGAGGATGATGACGGTCGCGACCACCAGCACCGTGACGCCGAGGGCGAGCTTGCGCCGCCGGGCGACGTCCTTGACCGGCTTCTTCGTGGTCCAGATCGTGCCGTCCGGCTCGACGGCGTCCCCGCCGACGGCCTTGATCAGCTGGGTGCGCTCCTCTTCCTCGGCGACCTGGTCGAGGACGCGCAGGATGGCCGCGCTGGTGCGGATGCCGCCGTTGCCGCCGTCCTCGATCGTGCGGACGGCCAGCGACGACAGATCGGCCGGGACCGTCGGCACCAGCTGACGCGGCGGGACGATCCGGTTCTGCGGCGTCATCGGGGCCGCCGGGATCGCGGGCGGGCCGCCGGGCAGCGCCCAGCGGCCGGTCAGCAGCAGGTACAGGACCGCGCCGAGGGCCTTGACGTCGTCGCGCAGCGTCGCCTCCGGCAGCGGGCCGGGGAACGCGAGCTTCAGCGCCCCGCTCGGCGTCAGCCGCAGGCGCTGGGGGTGGTCGAGACCGAGGACGAGCCCGTTCTGGTGCGCCTGCTCGACGGCTTCGGCCAGCGCCTGCACCATCCGCGCGGCCGCGGCGGGCGCCACCGGCCGCTGCGCGACGAGGTCGACCAGGTCGCTGCCCTTGGTCCACTCCGCGACGACGACACCGAGCAGGCCTTCGCTCGAGGTGATGCCGCTGCCGAGGGCGAGCACGTCCAGCACGCGGGCGACACCGCCGTGGCCGAACTTCGACGCGTGCGTCGCACGTTCCAGCGTCCGCCGGGCCAGCCGGGCGGCTTCGGGATCCGCCGGGTCGCCGACCAGCAGGGTCAGCGCCACGTCCCGCTTCAGCTGCCCGTCCCGGGCGCGCCAAAGGTGCGCGTCTCCCCGCTCGTCCACGCCGAACTGCGCGAGGAGGCGGTAGCGGCCGTCGCCGACCACACGCCCGGGGGCCAGCGATCCGACCTGGGCCTTGCCCACGTGGTTCGCACCCCCCGCCTGTTCGCTCCGCCTCGTGTCCACCCGCACTCTCCCGCTAGCTCCCCGCTCCAAGGTTACCCAGAATACGACGCGGGAGTCGTCGCCTTCCGTACCGCAATCGTTACCGGCGCTTGATCAACCGGGTGAACCTCGAAGTGGCCGGCTGGAGCTCCTCGACCTTCAGGGCCATCAGCACGCCGAACGAGACGACGATGCCCACGATGCTCTGCAGCAACAGTTTCGCCCAGGCCCCCAGGCGAGGCCCGAACGCGTCCGGCACGAGCTTCCCCGCCAACCACGCCGCGGCGACGCCGAGGACGCTCGCCACGACCGTGAACAGAATCACGCCAATCACCCGCTTGCTGCGCAAGTTGCCCAGCGTCACCCAGAGCCAAACCTGGCCGAGGATCGCGCCGACCACGAACGTCAGCGCGTTGACCATCATCACGCCGAGCACGACGTTGTCCGGCGCCAGCAGCACCGGGCACAGGTACAGCAGCGGCACCTTGACCAGCGTCATCACGATCATGATCAGCGTCGGCGTGCGGGCGTCCTTCATGGCGTAGAACACCCGCATCTGCAGCATCACCAGCGCGTACGGCAGCAGGGCGAACGCCGAGATCGCCAGCGCGTCGCCGAGCCGCTCGGCCGTGTCGAGCGTGCCCTTGCCGAAGGTGAACAGCGCGATGCCGATCGAGCCGCCGACCACGGTCATCACCGCGGAGATCGGCACGAGCATCACCGTCGAGATCCGGGACGCGTACGACAGGTCGCCGATCAGCTTCTTGTGGTCGCCGTCGGCCGCCGCGCGGCTCATCCGCGGCATGATCGCGGTCAGCAGGGAGACGCCGATGACGCCGTACGGCAGCTGGAAGAGCAGCCAGGCGTTGCTGTAGGCCGTCACACCACCGGGCGAACCGCTGGTCAGCACGCGCGTGTTGATCGTGTAGCCGATCTGGCTCACCGCGACGTAGCCGAGGATCCACAGCGCGAGGCCGCCGAACTCCTTCATCTGCTTGTCGATGCCCCAGCGCCACTTGAACCGGAAGCCGGACCGCAGCAGCGGCGGGATCAGCAGCAGTGCCTGGGCGACGATGCCGCCGGTGACGCCGATGCCCAGCGTCAGCACCTTGGGGTCGGTGATCGAGACGTGGCCGGTGTCGATGTCGCCCGGCATGATCCAGACGACCAGGATCGTGAAGATGACCACCAGGTTGTTGATCACCGGCGCCCACGCCGTCGGGCCGAAGATCTGCTTGGCGTTGAGCACGGCCGAGAGCAACGCGAACATGCCGTAGAAGAAGATCTCCGGCAGTAGCAGGTAGGCGAACGCCGTGGTGAGGTCCGCACTCGCCCCGCCGGAGGAGTCGACATAGAGACTCGTGAACGCCGGCGCCGCGATCACCGCCACCACCGTGCCGACCAGCAGCAGCGAGAACGCCACCGTGATCAGGCGCTGGGTGTAGGCCGTGCCGCCGTCGGGGTCGTCCTGCGAACGCACCAGCAGCGGCACCACGACGCTGGCGAGCACGCCACCCATCAGCAGCTCGAAGATGATGTTCGGCATCGTGTTGGCGACGTTGAACGAGTCGTTCGCGATGCCCTGGCCGATCGCGCCGACCAGCAGCAGCTTCCACAGGAAGCCGGTGATCCGGCTGATCAGCGAAGCGATGGCCATCCGGCCGGACGCCTTCGCCAGCGACGGCGCCTTGGCCGGGGCCTCCGGCACGTCCTCGCCCGGCCGGGGCTTGACCAGCGGCCCCTTGAGCGCCGGCATGACCTGGGTGGCCAGCGCGTCGTACGGCCGCATGACGTCGGGGTCGGCGACCGGCCAGCGCGAGTTCAGCGGAACGCCGGCGGTGCGCGGGATGAACCGCGTCGCCTCCGGGTCGGGTGGGCGCGGGACCTGCTGCGCCTCCTCCTGCCACGGCCGGACGGGCGCCGGGCGGCGGGAGCCGCGGCCGCGGGGCGGGACGGGCGTGCCCGGCGGCGGGGTGCCGGGGCCCAGCGCCGGATTGCCGGGCGGCGGGGTGCCGGGAGGCGGGGTCGGGGGCGGGGGCGGTGGCAGCGGCGGCGCGGACGGCTGCGGCAGCCGGCCTTGGAGCGACGCGCTCTGCTGCGGCCCGCCCGGTTGTGGCGCGCTCGGTTGCGGCGGCGGACCGGGCGGCCCCGCCGGGTTCGGCAGATTCGGCGGCGGCACCGGCTGGACGCGGGTGGGCGCCGGCCCCGCGCCGCGCGGGGGCTGGCCGCCGCGCGGCGGCTGAGGCGGGCCCTGCGGGGGCGGGACGCGCCGGACGGGGCGCCCGTCACGTCCGGGGCCGTCGTCGCCCACCGGACGTGGCTCGCGGACCGGACGGCCGTCTCGAGGAGGTGCGTCGTCGCCTGCCGGGCGTTCCCGGACCGGAGCCTCGTCGTGGACGGGCCAGCCGTCGCGCGGGGGGACGTCGTCGCGGGCGGGCCGCCGGCCACGGGCCGGGGCGTCTTCGCGCCCGCGACGCTGGTCGCGGGCCGGGCGGCGGGGCGGGACGTCGTCGCGGACCGGGCGCTGGTTGCGGACCGTCGCGTCGTCCGGGGGTGGCATCTGGCGGGTGTGGCCGTTGCGGGGCGGCTGGCGGCGGCCGCGCTCCGGGGGCGGAGGCGGCGGCTGCTGGCGGCGGACCGGCTGGGACGGCTGTGCCGGCTGTGCCGGCTGTGCTGCCTTCGGGGGCCCGTCGCCCCGTTGCGGGGGCGGGGGGCCTTCGCGCCGAGGACGACCCGCACGCTCGGGTGGTAAGCCCGGCTCTCTCTCCAACGCGTGCCCAATCCTCGGTGCTCTACTCCGGTGCCGCGGCCCGGTGCCGCGCACGTGCGGACCAAGGGTAATCGCGAACCGCCCGGAACACTCAAAGGCCGAGCGATCAGCTCACGACGTCGCGGCCCGCGCGGGCGTCCTTCACCCGCCGGTAGATCCGCCGGGAAGCGAGCAGAAGCAGGGCCACACCTGCGGCGACGGTCGCGATGATGGTGATCGCGCCGTATTCGGTGGACGTCAGTTCGAACCGCGCGGATGACCCGAGCGGGGTACCGGTCGGCGTGCGCAACGACACATCGACGCTGAACCGGCCGGCCCGCAGCGCCTCCACCGGGAGGAAGTAGTTCTTACCGCCGCTGGCGGGGAAGAACCGGTCACCGGCCTCCTCCGGGCGCAGGCCGGTGTTGTTGTCGAGGGCGAACCGGGCGTTGATCCCCACCGGCAGGTCGTTGCTGACGTACACCGGCAGCGGCGAGTTGCCGGACGCCAGCGCGATGGTCTGCTTCGGCTGCGAGACGGTCACCCGGCCGCTGATCGCCGTCAGCTCGGCCTGGGCGTTCGTGGTCGCGGCGTCCGCGGGCAGTCCCCGCCACGCCGTGGAGGCACCACGCAGCTCGGCCAGCCGGACCGGCTCGACGACGTCGTCCGGTTTCACCCGTTTGGTCGGGTCGAGCTGCATCGCGGACGCCAGCCCGGTGGCCTTGACGTCGAGCCCGGCCAGCGTCGAGACGACGTCGGCGTCGACGCCCGTGACCGGGACCGGCTCACCGTCGCCGACCGAGCCGGAGGTCGCCGGGGCGGCGGCGAGCAACGCCGGCAGCCCGGTCGCGGTGACCAGGCCGGCGTTCAGGAAGTCGCCGACCTGCTGCAGGTAGGTGGCGAACTCCTCGGGCGAGGCGTCCCAGCGCCGCGGCGGCGCGACCAGCACGTGGTCCGGCCGCTGCTGCCCCGCGGCCAGGCCCAGCCCGGCGCGGTAGGCGAGGGCGCCGAGGCCGTTCTGGGCGGCGATCGCCCGCTCGGTCGTCGCGGGGACCGTGACCGAACCGGGCACGGTCGGAACGCCGGTCATCGCGGCGGAGATCAGCGAGTCGGTCGGCTGCACGCGGACGGTGCTGCCCTGCACGGTGACGCCGCCGCCGGCCGCGGCGGGCGCGAGCTTGCCCGCGTCGGTGAGCAGGGTCCGCACGCCGGCCTCGGTGAGCGCGGTGAGCACCGACGCGCTGGGCGTGCCGTCCGGCCAGAGCACGCCGGTCTGCGGGGTGACGTCGGTCAGCTCCTGGATGGTCGCCGCGCCGGTGGCCGCCCGGGTGACCAGGCCGGTGTCGCCGGGCCGGATCCGGGTGAGCGCGTCGAGGTCGGCGTCGGCGAACGGCAGCGCGACCACGCAGCGGCCGCCGACCAGGGTGCGGAGCTCGGACAGCCACGTCTTCGCCGCCTCGGCGCCCTTGCCGTCGACGTTGCCCGCGTCGGTGTGGACGAGGTAGCCGCGGGTCATCGCGTCGACGGTGGCGAGCAGGTCCGGGTCGAGCGCGAAGCACATCGACTTGGCGAGGCTGGAGTTGTCCCGCACGGCCGACGCCGCCGAGGTGACCAGTGCGTTCAGCCGGCCGTCCCCGCCGAGCTCGGCGGCCAGCCGGTCGTCGGCCAGCACCACCGGGTTGCCGTACGGCGCCGCGTAGACGTGCGGGACGTTGCCGGTCAGCGGCCAGAGCAGGGTCATGCTCGGCGGCGTCCCGGTCCGGCCGCCCGCCTGCCGGCCCGGCCCGGCCAGCACCGGCATCAGCATGCTGACCGCGCCGAGCCGCGCGGGCCCGCCGAACTCCGGGGTGCCGTTGACGTTGACCAGCAGCGGGTAGACGCCGGGGAGGGCGAACCGGCCCGCCCGTGTCCCGGTCAGCGGGACGGTGATGTCCAGCGGGGCGCTCTGGCCCGGTTCCAGCACGTCGGCGACGGAAGTGAATTCGGTCAGCGGGGTGTCCCTGACGACCGCGCCGGACAGCACGTCGCCGACCCCGCGTTCGGTCGTCGCCCGGTCCCCGACCTGCAGCCGCACCTGCGGCTTGACGACCCGGCGGTCGCCGGTGTTGGTCACCGTGCCGGTGACCGTCAGCGCCGTCGTCGAAGTCGTGATCACCCGCGGGCTGAGCCCGGCCAGGTCGACGCGCAGGCGCGCGCCGTCGGCCGCCTGGGCCACCGAGGCGCCGGCGAGGGCGGGGACGGCCAGGAAGAGGACGGAAAGGAAGGTTGCGGCGAACCGCTTCACTCGGGGGCTCCCTCAGGGGCGTGCTCGTCTCGTCCGAGGACGTCCGGGCGCGCGAAAAGTTCCTTGGCCTTCCGGACGAGCTTGCGCTCGTCGGAGTAGGCGAGTTTGGTCTCCAGCTCGGCCAGCGGGACCCAGGCCACCTCGGTGACCTCGACGTCTTCGTCGGAGAGCTCACCGCCGAGCGCTTCGAGCAGGAAGTGGTGCACGGTCTTGTGGATGCGCCGCTTCTCGGCCACGAACCAGTAGTCGATGGTGCCCAGTGGCCGCATGACGCGCGCGGAGATGCCGGTTTCCTCCTTCACCTCGCGCACAGCCGTCTGTTCCACCGTCTCACCGTCCTCGATGTGGCCCTTGGGCAGCGACCACAGCAGTCTGCCGTGCCGGTCGAGCCGGCCGATCAGCACCGCCTGTTCGCGATCCGCATCGACCACGAGGCCACCGCACGACGTCTCGTCGACCGTGGTCAGGCGCCTGCCGCGTTGACGCCTCCGCCGCCTGCGCGGCTTCGAGGCGCCGGGGCGGCCGGCTGATCCAGACATGCTGCGATGCTAGAGCAAACGGTTGCCCCGGTAGGCTGGCTCTCCGTGTCCGTGTCCGGCGGTGCCTGGAGCAATCGCACCTGGAACGTAGTGGGATTTTCGTGAACGACGTGGTCGACAAGCAGGTGGTGGAGCTGATGCAGGTCTCCCCACTGGCGGAGGAGCTGGCGGAGCGGTTCGCCAGGGCGGGGCACCGCCTGTACCTCGTGGGCGGCAGCGTGCGCGACGCGCTGCTCGGCCGGGAGTCCGGCGACCTCGACTTCACCACCGACGCGCGGCCCGACCGGGTGCTGAAGATCGTCAGCGGCTGGGGCGACGCGGTCTGGGACGTCGGCATCGCCTTCGGCACGGTCGGCGTGACGAAGAAGGGCATGCAGCTCGAGATCACGACGTTCCGCGCCGACAGCTACGACCGTGTCGGCCGCAACCCCGAGGTCACCTTCGGCGACAGCATCGAGGGCGACCTGCTGCGCCGCGACTTCACGGTCAACGCGATGGCCGTGGAGCTGGCGTCCAAGACGTTCATCGACCCGCACGACGGGCTGGGCGCCCTGCGGGAGCGGGTCCTGGACACCCCGGCGACGCCGCAGGAGTCGTTCGCCGACGACCCGCTGCGGATGCTGCGCGCGGCCCGCTTCGCCGCGCAGCTGGGCTTCACCGCCGCGCCGCGGGTGGTCGACGCGATGACGTCGATGGCGGAGGAGATCGACCGGATCACCGCCGAGCGGGTGCAGGCCGAGCTGTCGAAGCTGATGCTGGCGGCCGACCCGCAGCCGGGCCTGGAGCTGCTGGTCGACTCCGGGCTGGCCGACCGGGTGCTGCCCGAGGTGCCCGGGATGCGGCTGGCGATCGACGAGCACCACCAGCACAAGGACGTCTACCAGCACTCGCTGACCGTGCTCGCCCAGGCGATCGACCTGGAGAAGACGCACGAGCCGACGTCCGAGCCGGACCTGATCCTCCGGCTGGCGGCGCTGCTGCACGACGTCGGCAAGCCGGCGACGCGGGAGTTCCAGCCGGGCGGCGGTGTCAGCTTCCACCACCACGAGGTGGTCGGCGCGCGGATGGCCCGCAAACGTTTGCGGGCGCTGAAGTTCTCGAAGGAGATCGTCGACGACGTCTCCCAGCTCGTGTTCCTCCACCTCCGGTTCCACGGCTACGGCAAGGGCGAGTGGACGGACTCGGCGGTCCGCCGGTACGTCACCGACGCCGGGCCGCTGCTGACCCGGCTGCACAAGCTGGTCCGCGCCGACTGCACCACCCGCAACCGCCGGAAGGCGGCCGCGCTGCAGGCGACCTACGACGACCTCGAGGCCCGGATCGCCGCGCTCAAGGCCAAGGAGGACCTCGACCGCGTGCGGCCGGACCTCAACGGCGAGCAGATCATGGAGCTGCTCGGCCTCAAGCCGGGGCCGGACGTCGGGAAGGCGTGGAAGTTCCTCAAGGAGCTGCGCCTGGACCGCGGGCCGCTGGACCACGACGAGGCGGTCGCCGAGCTGAAGAAGTGGGCCGCGGAAAACGGCATCGGGGGCGTCTGACCGGTGGCGGGCGGGGGCAGCTTCCTGGTGGCGCTGCTGCGGCGCGGTGCCCCCGCGATCGCCACCGCCACGAGTGAGCTGCCCGACGAGATCGCCGATCCGGCCCCGATGCACGCGCTGCGGCGCATCTCGCGGATGTCGGGTCCGATCGACCCCACCGAGCGCGACGGCCTGCTGCTGCGCGCGACCCGGTACGTCGTGCTCATCCCGCTGGCGTACCGGCTGCTCGCGGTGCCCGGCCAGTTCGGCGTCTACGTCTTCCAGCGCGGCACGACCGGGCTGCTGCCGGTCGGGGTGTTCACCCTCCTGTCGGTGGCGCTGAACGTCATCGGCCTCCGCTGGATGTTCCGGTCGGCGCCGTTCCGCGGCCGGAACGCCGGGAAGCTCCTGGCCGTCGACCTGGCCTTCACCGTGCTTTCGCCGCTGGTCATCGCGCTGACCGTGCCCACGCAGGCGTACTTCGACGCGCTCGCGGTCACCAGCGTCCACCTGTTCGGCGAGATCGGGCTGCTGACGCTCGCGCTGGGTCTCCCCATCGGTGTGGTGTTCGGGCTGCTCAGCTTCCCGCTCCGGATGCTGGCGAACTGGCTGAACACCGGCGGCTTCCTGGCCGGGGCCGCGTTCTCGACGTACTCCGTCCTGCTCGCGGAGCTCTTCCTGGCCACCGCCGCGCTGGTGCTGACCGGTCTCGGCACGCGCCTGGCGCTGGCCTACGGCACCCGCAACGGGCGGCTCGCCGAGCGTGCCCAGCAGCACCGGATGCTGCACGACACCGTGCTGCAGACGCTGGAGGCGATGGCGCTGTCCGGCCCCGGCGACGCCGAAGAACGGCTGGTGGAGATCCAGCGGCTGGCACGGGCGCAGGCGATGGAGATCCGCCACACGATCGAGTCGGCGGCGTCCGAGCGGGCCGAGGCCGGCGCCCGGCCGCTGGGCGAGAAGCTCGCCGCGCTCGCCGCCGAGATGGCCCGCGACGGCCTGCGCGCCCAGCTCGTGGTGGCCGAGCTCGACGACGACACGCTCTCGGAGGTCCGGCAGATCGCCATCCGGGACGCCGTCCGCGAGGCGATGCGGAACACGATGAAGCACTCCGGCACCGACCGGGTCGTGGTCCGCGTCGAGGAGCGCGACGGCGGGATCGCGGTGATCACCCGCGACCACGGGAGCGGGTTCAGCGCGGCCGACCACCCGGCCGGGTTCGGCATCAGCGAGTCGATCACCGCGCGGCTGGCCGAGGTCGGCGGGACGTCGCTGGTCGAGTCGGGACTCGCCGGGGGTGGCACGCGGGTGACGTTGTGGGTCCCGTTCTGATATTCCCTGACCATGACCTCGATCGACCTGCTGGCCGACGCCCTCGCCGCCTACCGCTCCGGTGACCGCGACCGGGCCGCCGAACTCGCCGCCCAAGCCGGGCGGGCCGGCTCCACCCTGGCCGACGAACTGCGGACCTACCTGGCCGGCGACGGCTCGGCGCCGGTGTACGACCAGCCGAGCGCGTTCACGGCGTTCATCCGCGGCGGCGGCAACGTCGGGCTGTACCGGGCGCTGAGCGCCGAGCTGGCCGCGCGGTACGACAGCGCGAAGCCGGAGTCGCTGCTCGACCTCGGCTGCGGTGACGGCCTCGCCGTGGTGCCCGCGCTGGAGCAGGCGTCGCACCTCCCGCCGCGGATCGACCTGGTCGAACCGTCGGCCGCGCTGCTCGAAGGCGTGCACGAGCGGGTGCCCTCAGCCCAGTGCTGGCAGTCGACCGCGCAGGACTTCCTGGCCCGCGACGACCTCGGCTGGGACTTCGTCCAGTCGACGTTCGCGCTGCAGTCCATCGAGCCGGAGCAGCGCGCGGAGGTGCTGCGCGCGCTGCAGCCGCGCACCGGGACGCTGGTGCTCGCCGAGTTCGACGTCCCCGAGTTCGAGGAAGGCTCGCCGGAGCACCTCCGGTCGCTCGTCGAGCGCTACGAGCGCGGGGTGGCCGAGTACGGCGAAGACGCCACGCTGGTCGCCCAGGGCTTCCTGCTGCCGGTGCTGCTCGGGATCGTCTCCGGGCAGCAGCGGACGAACTGGGAGCACCCGGCCGCGGTCTGGGCGGAGCAGCTGACGACGGCGGGCTTCGCGGAAGTCGACGTCACCCCGCTCGCCGACTACTGGTGGTCGCCCGCCGTCCTGATCACTGCCTGCTGAGCGAGCCGGTCTCCACGTGCTGGGCGAGCGGCCGGGGCAGCAGGTGGGCGACCGCGCCACCCGGCATCCCGCCCCACGGCGCCGCCACGCCGGTCAGCACGCGGATCGCGCGCTGCACCCGGTACAGCCGCTTCTCGCGTTCGCGCTCGAACGCCAGCGCTGTCTCGACGAACCGTGAGCCGTCGGCGTGCACCAGGTTGCCGGTCTCGTTGCCGAACCGGACGACCGTGGTGCCCGGCGGCAGCGTGATCAGGCGCTTGCCGCGGTAGAAGTTCAACGGCGGTTCCCCGCGCATCGGCAGGATCGGCCAGTCGGCCGGCAGGTCGGACTCCTCCGCCGGCCGCGGCGGGAGCATCAGCAGCACGCCCAGCAGGAACCGGGCCGCGTCGCCGAGCGAGCCGAACGCCACCGGCTCGTCGGACGGCGGCCGCGAAACCTCCCAGCCGTTCTCGGCCCGGCGCAGCGTCCAGACGTCCTCGGCCGGTATTTCGTTGGCGCCGATCCGGTAGGCCGCCGCCGGCACGCCGTGCTCGGCGAGCCGCTGCTGGAGCAGCTCCAGGGTCTCCGCGCCGCGCAGGTTCCGGACCGGCTCACCGCGGGCGACGCGGGTGAGCGCGCGCTCGTCCGGCAGATCCGCCGCCGTCTGCGGCGGCCGCGGCTGGCCGAGGATCTCCGCCTCGGCCGTCGCGCGGACGAGCTCCCGGACGAACGGCGGCCGGAAGCCCGCCGCACGTGCGTGCTCGACCAGCTCCGGCTCCGGCGGCACCCCGTACTTGCGCAGGTAGTGCGGCACGGCGGCGGGCCAGATCCAGGTGCCGTCGGTGTGGAACGCGTTCGGCACGTCCGGCTTGGCCCCCGGCGCGCCGAAGATGTCCGGCAGCGGCGCGGGCCGGTGCAGCGCCACCGGCGCCCGGAACAGGTAGTCGAGCAGGCCGCGGACCTGGTCCGGCGGCACCGGCGGCCGGGTGACCACCGGGCGCTCGCCCTCGACGTGGGCGTCGGCGACCCGCGCGTGCCGGAACACGACGTCCAGCGGCAAGCCCGCCTTCGCCGTCAGCCACGCCGGCAGGTGCTTCGGCGTCCGCGGGAAGGTGGCCAGCTCCAGCTCGTAGGCGGCGGTCGACGGACGGCCGCCGTCGTTGGGCGGCACCCGCCAGTCCGGCTCGCGGTCGGCGTCGAAGTCGAAGTCGAACTTCGACTCGGCGTCGAGGGTGAACGTGCCCTGGAACCAGGTGCCGGCCTCGGCCTGGAACATCGCCGCCCGCAGCCGTGCGAAGAGCCCGCCGAGCCGGGGCACCGCGGGCAGCGACACCGACACCGGGCCGTCCTCGTCGCCGACCGCGCGGACCTCGATTTCGGCGTAGTCACCCACCTGCCGGAACTGCGCGCCGACCCGCGTCCAGCCGCCGGGCACGGTGTGCAGCAGCGTCCGGCCGATGGCGCGCAGCAACGCGTTCTGGTCACCGGTCCCCGGCTGCGGCCGCGCCTCCGGCGTCTCGGTGAAGTCCAGCCGCGTCTGCCACAGCGCCGTGACCTGCTTGGCCGGCACGGTGACCGAGAAGTCGGTCAGGCCCAGCTGCGCCGCGCGGGCGGCGTCATCGCGGACCCAGCGCAGGGTCAGCTCCGGCCGGTCGCCCGGCGCGACCTCGAAGACCTCGCCGTCGTACTCGGCGAAGGTCCGCAGCGTGAACGTCGACGGCACCTCGCTCGCGGGCACCACCCGCGCCGGACGCCCGTCGAACTCCTTGTCGAACCCCTCCGGCGCCTCTTCCTCCGGCAGCACGGACAGCAGCACCGTGCCGTCCGTGGTCGACCGCTGCGCGCGGAAAGTCCCCTCGCCCCACGTCGCATACAGGCCGTCCGGGCGTTCGGCCACTTCAACCCGGTTACGCACGTTTGTCCCTCCCCGTCCCCCGTGAACCAAGAACCTAGTCGACCGGGTACCGAGCGAACCACCGGTCGTCGCCCGGCGCACCCGGGCCGAACTCGGTGAGCGCGTCGTCCGCCAGGCCGACGATGACTTCGCGGAGTTCCAGCCGGTCGAGCCAGCTTGGCCGCAGCGCTTCCTCGCCGTACATCGCGCCGACGAGGTTGCCGCAGACGGAACCGGTCGAGTCGCTGTCACCGCTGTGGTTGACCGCCGCGAGCAACGCCGAGTCGGCGTCCGTGGTGGTCAGTGCGACGTACACCGACATCGACAACGCCGTCTCGCCGACGTTGCCCTGTCCGAGCCGCT
The DNA here is from genome assembly GCF_042881395.1 of Amycolatopsis sp. NPDC058278. NCBI lineage: Bacteria > Bacillati > Actinomycetota > Actinomycetes > Pseudonocardiales > Pseudonocardiaceae > Amycolatopsis > Amycolatopsis sp. NPDC058278. Next base: position 75,944 of record NZ_JBHVXZ010000012.1, read on the forward strand.
CCAGCTTCTCCGGCGTCGGCGGTCCCTGCTCCGCCAGTGCCGCGTCGAGCGCCGCGCTCTGCTCTGCGTGCCCGGGATGCTTGACGAGCTCGGCCCGTGCGGTCGCGACCGCGTCGAGCAGCGGCTTTCCGTGCAGCAGCTCGTGCACGATCACCGCGAAGCACCCCGACGACAAATACCCGCTGGGGTGACCGTGGGTCAGCGCCGCGCTCTCGGCCCCGAGCCGGAACACCTCGGCGAGGTCGTCCGACCACAGCGCGATCGGCGCCGCGCGCATCACGCCGCCGCAGCCCTTCGAATTGTTCACCGGCCGGTCGATGGTGCCCCGGACGCCCGAGCGGCCGTACGCCTCGAGTTCGCCGAAGCAGGTCAGCCCCGGTGCGCGCCGGCTGAACAGCTCCTGGTGGCCGATCAGCCAGCCGTCGGCCGCTTCGACCGCCGACTGCGGTCCACGAGCCCGGTCCCACGTGACGCCCTGGGTGTGCAGCCAGCGCTGGTAGGCCATCTGCAGCGAGTGGACGACGTCCGCGGACCCGGTCCGGCGCTCCTGAGCGTGGGCCCGGATCAGCGCTTCGAGCGTGAAGAGCGTCATCTGCGTGTCGTCGGTGATCCGGCCGACGCCGCCGTACGCGGGGATGAAGTCGGTGATGCCGTCCGGCCCGGCGATCTCCCGGATCCGGTCGATCGAGTCGAACTCGGTCTTCGCGCCCAGCGCGTCACCGATCGCCCCGGCCAGCAGGCTGCCCCGCAGTCGCGATCGCAAGTCGGGACCCGTCCCCTTCGGTTCCGGGGTGAACCGGCCGCTCGGGTACCGGCGCTCCCAGCGTGCGTGTTCGGCGGTCTCCGTCCGGAGGCCGTTGCGGTTGAAGTACCAGAAGACGTCGCCGGCGACGTCGTCGAGCAGGCCGAGGTCGGGCAGCCCGGTGGCCAAGGGCAGGCCGGGCACCCCGACCCGGGCGCCGACCAGCGCGCCGGCGATCGCGCCCGCCACCGGCCCGGACCGCGCGGCGAGCCTGATCGCGGCTTCCGGGTCGTAGCCGCGCTTGGCCGCGGCGAACAGCGCGCGGCCGAGCACCGACCGGACGCTCCGGCCGTCGCCGATGGACTCCAGCTGGGTGACGTCGTCGGCGTCGCGGTCCGCGCGCAGCGCCAGCGTCGACGCCGCCAGGTCGCCACCGACCTCGTGCAGGCGGACGTGCACCGGCAGCGCGAACGGCTCCCGCGTCAGCAGCGCCTGGAACAGAGAAATCAGCAGCTCGACGCCTTCGGTGACCTCGGCGCCGGCGGCGCTGCCGGTCAGCTCGCGGGCGACGTCCTTCGCGTACCGCTCGCCGTCGACGTCCGCGAGGGCCACCGCGCCGGCCGGGGTCGCGGCCAACGCCGTGGCCAGCAGGGCGGAGAACTCGGCGGGCGCCGGACCCGCGTGCCGGGTCGCGACGGCGAGCCAGCCGACCGGGTCCGGCTCGGGCAGGGTCGCCGGCACTTCGCCGGTCGGCACCGGCGGCAGGCCGCGCAGCACGATGTCGGTGTGGAAGAGCAGGTGCCGTGTCAGGCCGCCCAGGGGCAGGGGGCTCGCCGGGTCCGCGCCGCCGCCCAGGGCGTCACCGATCGCGAAGCCGACGTATGCGCCGAGGATCCGGTGCCACGCGAAGCGGTCGGCCGGCGTCCCGAAGGCGGAGAACTTCCCGAACGTCCACGGCACCGGCCGTGGGCGCGCGTCTTCGTCCACGTGTGCGATCAGGCCGTTCGCGCCCAGGTCGGCAGGCCATTCCGGCTCCTGGCCGGCCCGGCGGCGGACGCCGTTGCGGTACTGCCAGGCGAACCCGCGCAGGTACCGGACGCACTCCTCGGGCGTCAGTTCGAAGTGGTGGTCGCGGGCGTGGTCCAGGGCGTACCGCAGGTGCCGTTCCAGCAGGTCGGGCGGCTCGACGCCGAACTCCGCGACCAGTGCGGGCAGTGCCGCGGCGACCTCGGGCCCGGCTTCCGGCGCGGGCTCCTCGACCGGGGGCCGGGGTGCGGTCGCGGCACCGCCGGCCGCGGCGAGCTCGGCGGCGGTCAGGCTGCGGACCAAGCCGCTGCCGGGGTCGAGCGTCAGTCCCGAAGACGGCGGCAGCTCCCGGACCGGTACCCGCCACCGGCGCGGGTACCGTCCGGGCACCTTCGCCGACGAGCTGTAGGCGATGACTTCACGCCCGCCCGTGCCGGGGACCGGCCGCAGCAGCGGCTCGCCGGTGCCGAGCAACGGCACGAGGACTTCGCAGTCCAGCAGGGCGCGGACGAACTCGCCGCGGCTGATCCAGTTGGCGGCCAGGTAGTTCAGCAGCTTCTCGGCGTCGGTGGCCGGCACCGGGAAGCCGCGCCAGACCGGGCCGGGGGTGTACTGCTCGTTGACCCGGTACTCGCCGTTCGCCCGGGTCCAGCCGCGCACGGCCCGCACCGGGAGGTCGAGCTCGGGGAACGCCTTCTCGTCGAACTCGGGGTCGACGTCCGGGCGCCACTCGGCCTCGGCGGGCGCGCTCGCCATCGCCGGCTGGTCGAACCCGATCTCGCCGCCGTCGTCCGGCACGAGGACCACCGGGCCGGGGAACAGGCCGGCGCCGATGTCGGTGCCGTCCAGGTAGGCGGCCGCGTTGACCGTGAAGCTCCAGCCGTCCGGGCGGCGCGCGGTGAACTCCGGCCGGATCCGCAGCCGGTCGCCGCCGGGCCGCGTGCGCAGCCACTCTCGCGCGCGAGCGGCGGCTTCCTCTTCGTCCATTCTCCCCATCCTCGCGCTAATGCCGCGGGTACCGCTCGATCCAGGCGTCGCCGAGCGCGCTCAGCGCCGAGTGCCGGTCGAAGTGCCAGTACGCGTCCGAAGCGACGTTCTCGACCAGGTACCGCAGCTCCAGCTGGTCGACCCACTTCTGCGGCAGCCCGGGGATCCCGGTGCGCGCCCCGAGCAGGGCACCGGCGATCGCCCCGGTGAGCGCGCTGCGGCCAGAGTGGTTGACGGCGCGAAGCAGCGCCTGCTCCGGGTAGTTCTCGAAACCCGACAACGCGGCGAAGGCGCGTCCGAGCACCGACAGCGTCGTCTTGCCGTCGCCGATCAGCTCGGGCATCCGCAGGTCGGGCAGGCCGTGCTCGCCGAAGAACGGCACCGACTCGGCGACCATGTCCCCGATCGCCGTCCACTCCGGGCCCTGCTGGAATTGGTTGTCCGGGTTGAGCACCTCGCGGCTGGTGTTCCAGATCGGGAAGCTGAACGCGTCTTTGGTCAGCGCGTGCTCGAACAGCCAGGTCAGGTAGGTCGCGGCGGCCAGGTCGGGCTCGTCGGGGTGGGTGACGCCGGCCAGTTCGCGCACCGCCTGCCGCGCCCCGCCGCTGAGCCCGCTGCCGGGGCCGGCCATGGTCAGCGCGGCGGGCAAGGCGGGGATCAGCGCGGCCGGCCCGGTCATCGGCGGTGCGCCGGCGGCCCCGGTCGCGAGCTGGTGGTAGGCGTTGAGCTCGGCGTCGTCGATGTCCCGCCGGGCGTGCAGGTCCGGGACCTGCACGAGCCAGCCGTCCGGGGCGTCCATCGGCGCGCCCTGGGTGCGCAGCCAGCGCTGCAGCGCCCCACGGACGACGCCGGGGAACAGCTCCTCGGCGTCGCGGGATTCGGGCTGCTCGCGGTGCGGGCTGCGGATGACGGCCTCGGTGTAGAAGAGCAGCCGCTGCGTCAGCGAGCCGATCCGGCCGGGCTGGTCGAACGCCGGGATCAGGTCGGTGACGCCTTCGATGCCGAACTTCGCGTGGATGTCGTGCAGCATCATCCGGTCGACGGCCGCGCCGAGGGCCTCGCCGAGCGCGAAGCCGACGTACGCGCCCGTGACGCGCTGCCAGCCGTAGCGGAAGCCGTCGAGGTTCCGCTCGAAGTACTTGCCGAACGTGTCGAGCCGCGGCACCGTGCGGCCGGCGTTGTCGTACGCCGGGGCCAGGCCGTTCGCGCGCAGGTCGTTGGGCTTGCTGCGCGGCGGCTCCGGCATGTTCAGCCGCTTCAGCCAGGACTCGCCGAGCACGGTCTTCGCGCATTCCTCGGCCGTCAGCTCGAAGCCGCGCCGCCGGGCCTTCTCGGCCGCCATGAGCGGCGGCTTCACCGGATCCGGCAGGCCCATCCGGGCCGCGGTCTCGGTGGCGACCCGGATCAGGTCCTCCTCCGCCTCCGGGCAGCGGCCGTGCACGTCGATGCGTGGTTCGTGGCGCGGGAACCGCTTGACGATCTCCGCGAGCTCGCCGCTGGAGACGTCCTCGATGGTCGTCGGACCGCCGTTGATCACCAGGTTCGGCGGGTGCTCGAACTCGGCCAGCGTCGCGACGTCGACCTTCCACCAGCCGTGCTCGCGCGAGGGCAGCTGCCGGGTCGAGCTGAACACCTTGAGCTCGTTGCGCTCCTCGGCGAAGTAGAACCGGTCGGTCTTGCCGGTCTCCAGGTCGAGCGGGACGAACACCTCGCACCGGATCAGCCCGATGAGCAGCAGTTCCCGGGTCAGCCAGCCGACGCTGCCGAACGACAGCAGCGTCTCCAGGGTGTTGTCCGGCTTCGGGTAGCCGCGGCGGATCGGCCCGGCCTTGTACTCGGGGTTTTCGCGCTCTTCGCCGGTCTGGTTGCCCTCGGCGTCGACCTTCACCCAGCCGGCGACGGCCTGCAGCGGCACGCCCAGCTCGCCGAGCCCGGCCTTGACGTACTCGGGGTCGACGACCTCGCGCCAGTTCTCCTGGCCGGGGAACGCCACCGGCACCGACAGCCCACCGGGGTGCGGGTGCGCCTGGCGCAGTTCGCCGTCCGGCTCGCGGACGACGACCGACGGCGGCGGGAAGATCTCCTTCTCCGGCCGGCCCTCGTCGAGAAACGCGATGGTGTTGTAGGGCACCGACCAGCCCTCGGGGATGCGCAGCACCTTTTCGGTGTCCACCCGGAGCCCGGCGGGGCCGGAGACGTCCGGACCGTGCACCGCGCGCAGCCACTGGCCGACCTTGGCAATCGCTTCCGCCGCTTCCACCTACTCGATCCTCTCCAGGCTTCCGTCGGACTCGTGCTCGGCGATCGTCTTCGGCAGCACGAAGGCCACCGCGCCACCCGGCAGGTTCGCCCACGGAACCGTGATGCCGGTGATCACGTGCAGAGGGCGTCTGAGCCGGTAGCTCCGCCGCACCCGCTCCCGTTCGAGCGGCAGCGACGTCGTGGCGAACCGTACCTCGCCGTGGTGAACGAGATTGCCGGGTTCCTCGCCGAAGCGCAGGACGACCGTACCCGCCACCAGCCGGGTGATGCGCTTGTTGCGGAGCAGGGTGAGGGGAGGCTCACCCGGCGCCGGGTGCACCGGCCAGTCGTCGAGCTCTTTCGCGGTCTCCAGCGGGGTTTCGTGCCCGGCGGTCATCCGCGCGGGGTGCAGCAGCAACGCCCCCAGCAGCTGCTGCGCGGCGTCCTCGAGCCGGGAGAAGTACTTCGGCGCGCGAGGTTTCCCGCCGGCGTGGGCAGCGACTTCCCAGCCGTCGGAGGTGTAGTTGAGGCACCACGCGCCGTCCGCGCGCTCGCCGACCCGGTACGCCTCGGGCCACACCCCGTGCTCGCCGAGCCGCTGCACCAGCACGATCAGCAGCTCTTCGTCACCGAGCTGCGGGTCCGGCGTGGTCTCCAGCTCGGCGGCGACGTCCCCGGCGGTCTTCTTCACGTCGGCGCGGCCCGGCTTCGGCCGCGGCTTGCCCAGCAGGTCCGCTTCGGCGGTCCGCCGGACCAGCGGCTCGACGTACGGCGGCTGGAAGTGGTGCCGGCGGATGTGCGCGACCAGGTCCGGCTCCGGCGGCACGCCGTGCTTCGCGAGCAGGAGCGGGACGGCTTCGGACCAGATCCACGTGCCGTCGGTGTGGAAACGCTCGTCGCCGTCTTCGTGCACGACGGCTTCCCGCTCGAGGTACTGCAGCACGAGCGGCACCTCGGTGTCGGTCAGCGGCGGCCGCTCGACGTCCGGGCCGCCGACGTCGGCGTGCCGGAACACCACACCCAGCGGCAGCTGCGCGCGCAGCCGCCACCAGTCCGGGACGTGCTCGTCGGCGCGCGGGAACGCGGCGAGCTCCTCCGGCCAGGCGGCCGGCTCGGGTGCGTGGGTCCACACCGGATCGTCGTCGAGCGCGAAGTCGAAGTCGAAGCTGCCGTCGGCGTTCAGGGCGAACCGCGCCTGCAGCCAGGTGCCGCGGCCTTCGGTGTACATGCCGGCCCGCAGCTCGGTGAAGAGGTCGGCCAGCTCGTCCGGCACGGCCGTGTTGTGGCCCGCGGTCTCGGTGTGCTTCCCGACCTGCCGGAAGTCGGCGACGGCGGGCACGTCGGCGTTGACGCGGTGCTCGCGCACGAGCTTTCCCAGGCGCACCAGGAGGGTGCGCTGCTCGTCGGGCGAAAGTCGATGTTCCACGTGAATCATTGCCTCGCGTTGAACCGGCTGGTCACCGTGAACGACGGCGGCTCACCGGCGGCGATCCGAGCGGCCTCGTCTTCCCACATCTTGAAGGTGCGCTTCTGGAGCGCGTGGACCAGCGCGGTCTCCTGCGTGGTCCGGCTGCGTCCCTCCCGGGTGGCTGTGCCATCAATTCCATTGATCGTCTCGTAAAGCGCGAAGATCGGGCCGTCGCCGGACAGGAAGTGGTTCCGCTCGACCTCTGTCTCGTAGATGAACTTCTCTTCGCTGAGGGGACCGTCGATGTGCGACTCGGTCGTGGCTCGCATGACCTCGCGAATGTGGCTGCTGTCCTGGACGAAGAAACCGGTCGTCAGATCGAGGAGGGTGCCCACCAAGCCACCGTTCGGCGCCGAGTCGATCCGGTAGGCCTGGGCGTAGTACTTGTAGAACCTGGGGGTCCGAACGGCCATCAGGTGCTCTCCTCGGATGTCAGTCCCCGCCGGAAGGCTTCCTCGAAACGGTCTCGGACCTGTTCGGTCAACGCCGCGTCGAGGGCTGCTTCTTCCGGCGAGAGGAAGCCCTCGCGGCCTTCCTTCTTGCTGAAGGTCTCGAAGTCCCGTCGCACCTCGTAGAGCGCGTGCTCGTACGACGCGACGTCGTCGATGTGCGTCAGGTGCAGTCGCAGCTCGGCCACGTGCCCGTTCGGCAGCCGGACGTTCATTTGCAGATCCCGGTAGCCGCTGTCCTGGGGGTTGGCGAGCCGATCCGAGAACTTGACGATCGTCAGCTCGGGATCGGTGCGCACCGCGTCGAGTGCCCGGTACATGTCCGCAACTTGCTCGAACTGGATCTTGGTGCCGACCAGGTCGCGCAGGAGTGAACCATCCCAGCCGTACTTCGCGATCTTCGCCAGCGCTCGTACGCTGTCCTTCGGCTCCGGCCGAAACCCCGGCTGGCCATCGGTCTCGCCGGCGATCCGCTCCGTGATGCGGTTCAGCGTGCCCTGCGTCTCGGGCCAGCGTTCGCGCTCCTCGGCGACCCATTGCTTGCAGTACTCCGGATCGCCGACCCGGCCCTGGTCGAAGCTGCCGTGCCGCAGCGATTCAGGCGACGCCACGTCGGCGATCCGCGCCACGTCCGCGGAAATCTCCGCCTGCTCCGGGGTCGGGTCAAACGGCGCGACCCCCTCCTGCTCGACATCGTCGATGACGCTGTAACCGCGTTCGTTCACCTCGTGAACAGCGTCCTCGAGGATCGGGATCGCCTCGGGGTGCTTGAGCAGGCTGGCCAGCGTCTTCGGGTTGTCCAGCAGCGAGCGCGTCAAGTAGTCGTTGCCCGAGTCGGACAGCAGCCGCACCAAGCCGGGGTGTTCTCCCAGGTGCGCGCGGATGTAGTCGGCGTCCGCGTGCCCGTCGAGTGCCGCGGCGACGTCGTCCCTGGCCAGGAAGGCGTCGTGCGGTGCCGCCGAGCCGTAGCCGCCGTGGCTTTCGTTGGCGCCGTGCTCGGGCTGGACGTGCACCTCGTCCGGCGTGCCGATGTGCATCAGTTTGATGCTCTTCGGCGGCTGTGGCAGGTGCATGAGGTCGCCGGACTGCGGGTCGATGAACGCGACGCCTTCGCGGGTGTGCACGACCATCGCGACGTGCCCGTACTCGACCCCGTTCGGGCCCGAGTACTTCACCGCGACCACGGCGTGGTGGTCCAGCGGCTTCTCGCGCATCTCGCGGATGACGTCGTCGTAGCTGTCGCGCGCGGAGAACGTCTCGCCGAACCGGCCCTCGAGGTGTTCGAGCGTGCCGCGGCTGCCCATCTCGTGAGGCAGGATCGGCTCGGCCGTCATGTCACCGCCGCGCTGCCGGTCCATGTAGGCCTCGGGGCCGCGCGTGCAGTTGGTCATGTACCCGTTTTCGAGCGCGCCCGGTCGGTGGAAGCCCGGGTTGACGTCGCGCAGGTGCGGGTGCCGGTCGTGCACGTAAGCCGCGCGCTCGGACGGCGTCGTCCCGCCTGCGTGGATGGCGGGTTCGGCGGGCGGGTTCGTCGCCCGCGCCAGCCGCGAGTAGTCGTGCACCGACACCGGGGCCGGCGGCACTTCCGCCGGCGTCCCGGGCAGCTCGTGGACCGACGGCTGGTGCGGGGTGACGTGCTCCGGCTCGCCGAGACCGCCGAGCCGCTCCATGATCGCGGCCTGCTTGCGCCGTTCGAACTCGGCCGTGTTGTGCTCGTTCTCGGCACGGCGCTCGGCCATCTTCTGCTGCGCGGCCTCGGGCTCGAGGTAGCGCGGGTGGCCGGGGCCGATCTCCTCGGCCACGATGACCCACTTGCGGCGGCCGTCGGGCGTGAGTTCGAGGCGCTTCTCGTGCACCAGCAGCTGAGTGCCGGGCGGCGACAGCGATTCGCGCTCTCCCGGGTTCTCGGCGAGCTTGGAGATGTCGCGCAGGTTGTCCGACCGGACGTGCAGCTCGACGTCGTCACCGAACTTCGACGTCGAGAACTCGCTGGTCTTGATGGACGCACTGGAGAACGCGGGCTCGACGACCACCGAGCCCGGCTCGTACGGCCCGGCGACCAGCTCGGCCAGCCGCGGGTCGCCGCCGACGTCGTAGGCGCGGATCGTCTCGCCGGACTCGGGCGCGATCTGGTGGAGGCCGTCCATGATCGCGCGGGTGTTCTGCTGCGCGAGGTCGAACCCGGGGTGACCGGGGCCGCGGCGCAGGGCCTCGTTGACGTCGTAGGCGTACTCGCCGCGGGTGTAGCCGTGCAGCGCGACGGCGCCCTCGTCGGTGACCGGCAGCCCGGCGGCGTCCCGGCGGGCGAGCGCGCGGTCGTGGATCTGCTGGTAGATGTCCTCGTCCCCGACGGCCCGGCGGATGCTCTCGTGGTCGGCCGGGGTGCCGCGGTGCTCGCCGTCGAAGAGGTAGCCCTCGTCGTGCGGGAGCCGTTCGGGGGTCGGGTTGAGCCGGTCGCTGATCGGCGCGTTTTCGACGACGTGGTGCGCGGGCGCGTCCCCGCCGCCGAGCGGCATGGCGTGGATCCCGGTGGCGTCGTGCGGCAGTTCGGCAAGCCGCCCGGTGACGGGATCGGCGAACAGGACCCCGTGCTCGGTGTGCACGGCGGCTACCAGCCGCGACTCCCCGCCGGGCGTCTCGAAGGCAACGGCGGACCGCGCGCCGACGGGACGTTCCCCGAGCTCACGGGCCACGCCGTCGAAGCTGTCCCGGCTGCTCCACCGGCCGCCGAGCTGTTCGCTGACGCTCTGCTGCCGCGCCGGCCCGGCGACGACGTCCTCGCCGTTCATCCGCCGCTCGAAGGCGACCATCGACTCGGCGGCGTTGGTCCGGTAGCCGTTTTCGAGGCCGTCCGGGCTGTAGTGGTTACGCGTGTTGACCGCACCGAGCTCGGGAACGGCGTCCCGCACCAGGCGCGCGTGCTGCTGCGGCGTCTCGACGGACCCGGCGTGCAACACAGGCTGCCCCCCGGGGGTGAGCGGCTCGGCGAGCTGCGCCCAGCCCCCATCCGGCTCCCCGGTGGCCGGCGGCCGCCGTTCGGGCAGCGGCTCGGCACCCGGCGGGTCGAAGGCGTTGATCTTGCTTGCCAGGTCGCCGCTCGGCTTGTATTCGGGGTGCTCGGCGTAGAACTGCTCGAGCTCTTCGTCGGCTTCACGCTGGCGGCGTGCTTCGTCGGCACGTTCTTCGGCCCGGCGTTGCTCGATGGCGTCGCGGGCATCGGCCTCACCGAGGTGCCCGGGCTCCCCGGGAGCGATTTCTTCGGCGTGCACGATGTAGTGCGGTTCGCCAGGCCGGCGCGGGTTGGCGTCGGGGTGGCCGGGGCCTTCTTCGATGCCGGTGATCTTGAACTGCGTCCCGGGCTTGAAGAGGACTTCGTGCTCGTCCGGGATGCTGGCCAGATCCTCGACGTCCCGCCCGGTCTTGGACTGGATCCGCATCTCGACTTCCCCGGGGAACTTGCTCCGCGGGTGCTGGGCGTCGACCTTCGACGAGCTCAGGAACGACGGTTCGGTGATGTGCGCACCATCGTGGAACCGCGCGAGGAAGGCCTGCAGCCGCGAGAGATCACCCTTGAAGTCGACCCGCCGCGAAACAACGCCCTCGTGGGGCGGCAGTTCGTTCAGCCCGGAGACGAGCGCCGCGGCTTGCGGAGCGAGATGAGGCAGCTCGGGGCCACCCATCCGAAGGGCGTGGTTGAGCGGCCCGACCATCTCGTACCGCGTGTAAGCGTGCACGGCGACCGCACCGGCGTCGGACATGCCGGGGTGCCACTGGTCGCGCTTGGCGAGCGCCTCACGCCGGACCTGTTCGTGCCGCCATTCGCCGTCGACCTGGCTGTGGTGCCCGGAGTCCATGAAGGTGTCCTCGATCCGCCTGATCCCGGCGGGATCATCGGTGTGGAAGCGAGGATCGGTGAGGTAGGGCTCATCATGACCGGGCTGCCCATAGTCGTGCGCCCGAGGCGAATCGGCGGCCGCCTGCTCACCGGCGAGCGACTCGTGCCCGGCCGGGTGAGGGTCGGCGGGTGCCTCGGCCGAGGGGCTTCGGTCCACCGGGTGTTCGTCGGCGGGCGTTCCTTCGGAAGGCCGCTCTTGGCCCGGGCGTTCGTGCTGTTCCCCGGGGTGGTCTTGGTCGGGGGTGTGCTGGTCGGGTCGTTCGGCGCCGGGTTCAGCGGAGCGCTCCTGGACCGGCGGGTGTTCGGCCGTGGCCGTTTGGTGCTCGGCGGGCTGTTCGCTTGCGTGGCCGGGCGTGGGTTGGTCCGGTCGTTCGGCGCCGGGCTGCTCGATCGGCTTTTCGTGCACCGGCGACTGCTCAGCCACCGGCTGCCGCGCGGGCGTGGGCTGGTCCGGTCGCTCAGCACCGGGCTGTTCGGCTCGGCGCTCTTTGGCGCGCTCGTGCTCGGCCGTGGGCGAGCTTTCGTCCGCCGGACGTTCGTCGGCGCGTGTTCGCTCGTTGCCAGGCGCCGGGCGCTCCGGCATCGGAGCCTGCTGGTCGGCTCGTTGGGCGCCGGGCTGCTCGACCGGCCTTTCGTGCACCGCCGACTGCTCGGCCACCGGCTGCTGTGTGGGCTCGGCCGCCGGGATCGGGCGGTCCTGTGCCGGCTGCTCGAACGGTCGCTGCGTCCGCGGCTGTTCCGGCGCGCGGTCCGCCGGCCGCGGCTGCTCGAACGGTCCCCGCGGCGGCAAGTGCTCCTGTGGCGGCCCGAACCGCGGCGGCGGAATCGGCGCCGGACCGGCCGGGCGCGGCGGCCCCAGCCGAGGATCGTGCGGCGGCCGTCCACCCGGCGGAGGCGGCATCGGCGACCGTCCACCGGGGTGCGGCCCGGGGCCCTGGGGACCCCGAGGCTGGTTCGGATACCCGGCGGGAAGCTGCCCACCAGCCATCGGCGGACGCTGCCCACCCTGCGGCGGAACCCCCGAATGCGGCGGCATCCGCCGCGGATCCTGCGGAGCCAACCCACCCTGAGGCAACTGCCCGTTCGCCCCCACCGGCGGCACCCCACCCTGAGGCGGCCGCACCCCCGGCGGCTGCCCACCCTGCGGCGCGTGCCCACCTTGCGGCGCGTGCGCCCCCTGCGGTGGCTGCGCCCCCTGCGGTGGCTGCACGCTCCGCGGCGGCTGCTCACCCTGCGGCGGCCGAGCGCCCGGCTGTTGCGCACCCTGCGGCTGCACACCGTGCGGTGGCTGCGCACCGTGCACCCCCGGCTGCGTACCCTGCGGCAGCTGCCCGCCCTGCGGCTGCGCACCCTGCGGCGGCTGCCCGCCCTGCGGCAGCTGCGAACCGGGCACCCCCGGTTGGGCACCTTGCGGCTGCGCCCCCCGCGGCGGCTGCGCACCAGGCACCCCCGGCGCACCGTGCGGCGGCATCGTTCCGGGCTGAATCGCCTGCCCCCCGAGCGGCGGCTGACCACCGGCCTGAAGCGGTTGCCCCCGGTGCGGCGGTTGACCGCCCGGTTGCGCCCCGTGTGTCGGCTGGCCGCCGGGTTGAGTGGGCTGTCCGTTATGCGTCGGCTGGCTGCCCGGTTGCCTCGGTGGTGCCCCGTGTGGTGGCTGACCGCCCGGCTGCCCACCATGGAGCGGCTGCCCACCAGGCTGGGCGCCGTGTGGGCGCTGGCCTCCCGGCCGATACCCACCCTGCGGCATCGGCGGCTGACCACCCTGCAGCATCCGTCGGGGATCCTGCGGGGGGACCCGTCGCGGCTGGTCGCCTCCGCCCTGCGGCGTCGGCTGGCCGCCCGGGCGCGGACCCGGGCCGCCGGCGTTCGGCAGGCCGCTGCCGCCCGGTGGCGGTGGTGGCGCGAAGCCGCCCGGTGGTGGTGCCTGCTGCGGTGACGGTCCGTTCTGGAACGGTGCCGTCCCTCCCTCCGCCGCGAACGGCTGGCTCGGGCCGCCCGTGAATCCGGCCGCTCCGACGTTGTCCTGGGGGCGGCCGCCGCTCTGGCGTCCCGGTTCCGGGCCGGAGCCCGGGGGTGGCGGGGCCATGCCGTAGCCGCCCTGCGGTGAGGCGCCGCCCGTCGACTGGTGGCTCGAAGCCGCCGCCGGCTGCTGGACCTGGTCGGCGCTGGTCCGCGACCCCTCGGGCGCGCGATGCTCGGAAACCGGCTGCGGCCCGCTGTCCGCACGCTGCTGCGGTTCGCTCTCTCGCCGGACGTCCGGCTCCGACGCCGTCCGTGCTTCCACCGGAGGCGACGCCTCGCGGCGAGGTTCCTCACCACGCGATTCCGGCTCGGACGGGGCTTCGCGGCGTGGTTGCTCGGGTTCCGGAGCGGCCTCACGGCGAGACTCCTCGCCTCGCGACTCCGGGGCGGAGGAGGCTTCGTGACGCGGTTCCTCGCCTCGTGATTCAGGTGCCGAGGCCGCCTCGCGGCGTGGTTCCTCACCGCGCGATTCCGGCTCCGAGGCGGCTTCGCGGCGAGACTCGGGCTCCGACGAAGATTCAGCCCGCGACTCTGGCTCGGAAGACTCACGGCGGGACTCCGGCTCGGAAGAGGACTCACCCCGGGACTCCGGTTCCGAACCCGACTCCTCCGCCCCCCGCCGCGACTCCCCACCGGAGTCACCAGAGCCACGGGAGTCACCAGAGCCACCAGAGTCACCGTCCGAGTCGGCCCGCGGGATGTTCGCCTCGTGGACCGAGTGCATCTGCTCCTTCGCGCCCCCGACCGCACCGCCGACGGCTCCGCTGGAAGCGCCCATCAGCAGCTGCTCCGGCGTCAACGATCCCAAATCGCCGGTCACCGCCGCCTGGCCGACCGTCTGGGCCACTCCCTCGACCGCGCCCCGCGTTCCCGCCCGCATGGCCGCGTCCGCGATCTGCCCGCCCGCGCTGTGCGAAAGTCCCTCGGTCGCCCCGCGTCCGATGGAGCCCGAAGCCGCCCCCACGACTCCGCCGACCGCGCCCGAGATCGCCGCGTCCGAGGTCTTCGACCAGTCCCAGTCCTTGCGGTCGCCCTTCGCCATCTGCAGGCCCTGGATGCCCGCGTCCATGCCGAGGTTGATCGCCTCGTTCTTGAGGACCTCCATGCCGATCTTCTTGAGGCCCTGCTTGAGCAGCTTCTCCAGCAGCTCCTTCGCGACCTGCTTGAACCCCTGCTGCGCCAGCTTCTCGAGCAGCTGCCGGAACAGCATCTGCACGGTCATCCGGGTCGCGATCTGGGCCGGCGCGATACCCGCCGTGGAGCCGCCGAACGTCACCGCCGCCGCCGCGATCATCGCCGCGATCTGGGCCGCCAGGACGATCAGCGAGATGATGATCATGTACTTCGTGTACTCGACGTCCAGCGCCGTCTGGTCGCACGAATCCCCGAGGGCCTTCGCCGCGTCGGCCAGCTGCTTGAAGTACGCCTCGTCGCCTTCGACGAACTTCTTCCACTGCTCCGCGAACGCGTCGGCGCCGTCACCCGTCCAGTTGTCGCGGACGCCGGACGCCGCTTGGCTGCCCGTCTCCGACACCGGGCCGATCGCCGACGACGCCGTGTGCCACGCGTCGCGCAGCGCGCGCAGCTTGGTCTCGTCGCCCTCGGGCCAGCTCTCCCCGACGACGATCGGCAGCAGCCACTTGACCGCGTCGGGCATCTCCATACCCACGCGTCATTGCCCCTTGCCGAGCTGCGACGTCACGTCTTCGTCGGCGCCCGAAAGGGCCTTCATCGACTTGGCGACGTTCTGCTGCATCCCCCGCAACCCCGCCACGAGGTTGGTGAAGCCTTCGACGGCGCCCTGCGCGCCCGGCACGTAATCCTTGGCGAACTCCTTGCCGGAGTCATCGCCGCCCCAGCACTCACCCTGCGCCGCGAGGGCGGACTGCAGTGCCTTCGCCGCGTTGTCGAGCGCGTCGGCCGCCGTCACCAGGCCGTTCGACGCGCGCAGGACCGCGTCCGGCTCCGCGGTGAACCCGGAACCCCCATCCGGCATCAGTCGCCCCTCGTCATCCAGGACGACGGTGGCTCGTCCTCCTCGTCACGCGGCGGGCGGACGCGCTTGGGGGCCGGCTTGGGCGCGGGGACCGGCGGCTGCTCGTTGCGCAGGATCGACCCGCCGTCCTCGAACGACTCCGGTCGCGGGGCCGGCGCTTCTTCCGCGACGAACTCCGGGATCGGCGGCACCAGGCCGGCCAGCGACGGCGCCCCCTCGACCAGGTCGGCGAGGTCGGGCAGGCCCTCGGTGATCGGCGCCATCAGGTCCGCGATCTTCTGCTTGACCTGCATCGATCCCTGGCGCACCAGCGACTGGACGGTGTTCGCGAGCTGCGCGGGTGTTGTGCGCTCGAAGGTGTTCGGGGCGAATTCGAGTTTCGCGAGGCTGCCGCCGGCGTCGATGGTGGCGCGGACCAGCCCGTCGGGGGAACTGACCTGGGCGGTGGTTTCGGCGGCCGCGGTCTGGGCGTCACGCAGCTGCGCTGTCTGCCGCTCGAAGTTCTCCAGGAGGGTGTCCATCTGGTCCTTCATCGCGGCATTCCGTGCTTCGAGCCGTGCACGGTCGTCGCCCGCGGTGGTCACAGGTGCCCCCGGTGTCCCTCGAACCTACTAATGACTTGCCGTCACCCTAATGCCAATGGAGCAGTGACCGTGACCGGTTCGGGTGTTTGCGTCAGCGAATCGCACGCCGCCGGGCGAGCACGTACCCCGCTCCGCCGACGAGGTAGCAGGCCGTCGCGGCGATGAGCAGGCCCGGCGACCGGCCGTCGTCCGGCACGACCAGCGCGCCCAGCGAAACCGCCGCCACCTGCGTGATGTTGAACAGCGTGTCGTACAGCGCGAACACCCGGCCGCGGGCTTCGTCGGCGACGTCGAGCTGGATCGACGAGTCGACGCAGAGCTTGAGCACCTGCCCCGCGCCGGTGATCACGAACGACGCGGCCAGCGCGAGCGGCAGCACCATCGGCAGGCCCAGCGCGGACTGCGCGATCGCGGCGAGCAGCAGCGAACCGAGCACCGCGCGCAGCCGGCCGAACCGGCGGATCAGCCGCGCGGTCAGCAGGCCGGCGAGCAGCAGCCCGGCTCCGGCGAGCACCGCCATCTGCCCCAGCCCGGGCAGGCCGGCGCGCAAGACGCCGTGGTCGGCAAAGTAGTTGCGCATCAGCAGCACGGTGACCAGAAGCGATACCCCGAACGACGCCCGGTGCGCGAACAGCGCGATGAACCCGGCGGTGACGCTGGGCGCGCGCCACGCGTGCCGGGCACCGTCCGCCAGCCCCCGGGCAACGGCCAGCACCGCGTTCGGCGGCTCGTCCACCACCGTCGGCCCGAGCACGCCCCGGGCGAAGCCGCGCGCGATGAACGCCGAGACCAAGGTGCCGAGGACGGCGAACACGGTCGTCTCGGCCGATCCGATGTCGTTGCTGCCGAACAGCGCCCGCAACCCGATCGCGCAACCACCGCCGATGACGGCGACCACCGAGCCGAGCGTCGTGGCGAAGGCGTTCGCCGTCACGACGCTCTCTTCCTCCACGACGTGCGGCAGTGACGCCGAGAGCCCCGAGCCGATGAAGCGGGAGATGCCTTCCGCGGCCAGGGCCAGCGAAAACAGGCCGACTCCGCCGAATCCGAATCCGACTGCGGCGGACGCGCAGACGATCGCGAGGCCCCGCAGAAGGTTCGCGAAGATCAGGACGCGACGGCGGTCCCAGCGGTCCAGCAGGGCACCGGCGAAGGGGCCGACGACCGAATACGGCAGCAGCAGCGCGGCGAACCCGCCCGCGATGGCCAGGGGGTCGGCGGCGCGCTCGGGGTTGAACAGAACGGCTCCGGCAAGACCCGCGCGGAAGACGCCATCGCCCCAGCTGGCGGCGAAGCGGGTGAACAGCAGCCGCCGGAAGTCGGGATCCTTGAGCAGCTCCCGAGGGCCTCTTCGCACTGTCGCCGTCCGAGCGCTGATCGTCACGAGGCAAGAGTAGAGGGTGGCCGACGCACTGAGGTCGCCTCTCGGCGGCTATGCGCAGTGTGGCTCCAGCCGGACGGTATTCCACAAAGGCGGTTCTTCAGTGAGCCCGGGGGACACGGAGTGCGCCGGCCACATGTTTCAAACGAGGCTGTTGGGGCGATTGTTCCCGAGCCGAAGTCATTCGCCGGGCCAAGGGTGGGATCATGGGTCGCGTGCCAGCGGACGCCGAGGTTGAACCGGGAACGCTCCTGGTCGCCGCCCCCACGATGGTCGACCCCAACTTCCGGCGGACCGTGGTGTTCGTCATCGATCATCGCGACGAGGGCACGCTCGGCGTGGTCCTGAACCGGCCGAGTGATGTCGCCGTGCACGACGTGCTGCCGAACTGGGGCGGGCACGTCGCCGAGCCGCAGGCGGTGTTCGTCGGCGGCCCGGTCGAGAAGAAGACCGCGTTGTGCCTGGCCGCGCTGCGTACCGGCGAGACGGCGGCGAGCGTGCCGGGGGTGATCGCGGTCCGCGGGCCGGTCGCGCTGGTCGACCTGGACACCGATCCCGAGGCGCTGGTGCCGAAGGTCCGCGGTGTGCGCGTGTTCGCCGGCTACGCGGGCTGGGACTCCGGGCAGCTGGCCGGCGAGATCGAGCGCGACGACTGGGTCATCGTGCCCGCGTTGCCGAGCGACATCCTGGCCTCACCGGACGGCGACCTGTGGAGCCAGGTCCTGCGTCGGCAGGGCATCCCGCTCGCGCTGCTGGCCACCCATCCGGGCGACCTCCAGCGGAACTAGGCCTCTTCCTTCTTGAAGACGCCGCAGCCGCCGGCGCCGCACGCGCAGCCGCTGCAGCCGGCCGGCGCCGCCGGAGCCGGGGCGGGCACGGTCAGCGCGGCCCGGTTGCCGAGCACGCCACCACCCATGACCAGCACCAGCATCGCGAGCACTCCCGCGAGCGCGGCGGAGATCAGGCCGCCGGTCGTCGGCATGGCCAGCCCGGCCAGCCCGGTGAGCACGGCGATCGCGCCTCCGGCCATGGTCGGCAGGCCCGCGACGCGGTTGGCCAGCTTGAAGGCTTCTTCGCTGCGCAACGCCGCTTCCGTGCGCACCCCGGTGCCGCCCTCGCGCGTCAAGCGCTCGCGGAACCCGAGAAACCCACCAAAACCGACGAGCAGACCCAGCACGACCGGAACCAGCGCGATAGCGAACACGGGGTCAAGGATAAGCGTGACGTCCCGGCAACCTGCCGGATACCCTGATCGACTGTGCTACAGGCCATGTCACCGCGTGTACTGCCCACCGTCCTGACCGCCGCCCTGATCGGGGGAATCCTCGCCGCGGCGCCGGCCGAGGCGACCGAGAGTCACCAGCGGCCGATTCGGCTGCTCGGCGAACAGATCGTCCCCAACGCCCTGCAGTTCCAGGGCACGACGGTCGGCGGCCTGTCCAGCATCGACTACGACCCGCGGACCGGCGGCTACGCGCTGATCTGCGACGACCGGTCGGCAATCAACCCCGCCCGGTTCTACACGGCGACGTTCCCGGTGTCGGCGAACGGTGTCGGCCCGGTCACCTTCACCGGCACGAAGCCGCTGCTGCGCCCGGATGGCACGCCGTACCCGCCGCTCGCGCAGAACGACCCGTCGAAGCCGCAGAACGAGCAGACGATCGACCCCGAAGAACTGCGCGTCGACCCGTGGACCGGCGACTATTACTGGTCGCAGGAGGGTGAGCGGACGGCGACGACGCTGATCGACCCGTCGATCCGCGAGGCGCGCCGTGACGGCGAATACGTCCGCGACCTGCCGATCCCCGCCAACGAAAAGATGACGCCGACGGCGGGCCCGCGGCAGAATCTGGTGCTCGAGGGCATCACGTTCACCGGTTTCGGTTCGCTGCTGGCCAGCGAGGTCGAGGGCCCGCTGCTGCAGGACGGCCCCGAACCGACCACGACCACCGGCGCGCTGTCGCGGATCACCCTGCAGTCGCGCTTCGGGCCGGTCCTCGCCCAGTACGCCTACCCGCAGGAGCCGCTGTTCGCCGCGCCCGTGCCGTCGACGGCGTTCGCCACGACCGGCGTCTCCTCGATGCTGGCCGTCGACCAGGCCGACCCGGCGAAGTTCCTGATGATGGAGCGTTCGTTCAGCACCGGCGTCGGCAACAAGGTGCGCGTCTACGAGATCGACACGACGGGCGCGACGAACGTCCTGAACGTGAAATCCCTCGCCGACGCGAAGCACGTCAAGCCGGTGAAGAAGCGGTTCCTCTTCGACGCGGCCGCCCTCGGGCTGTCCACAGTAGACAACCTCGAGGGCATGACCTGGGGGCCGAAGCTGCCGAACGGCGAGCGCAGCTTGATCTTGGTCAGCGACAACAACTTCTCCGCGACCCAGGTCACCCAGTTCGTTGCACTGGCGGTCCCCGCGGAACGGCTTTGACCAGCAAGTTAAGATGAACGTATGAACGCGGCTCGGCTGCTCCTTAGCCTGCCGCGCTGACCAGGCCCGGCCTGGCCGGCGTGGCGACCCCTCATGCCCTGGTGGCTGAGGGGTCGAGTTGTTTCTGGACCAGCTCCGACGAAGGAAGACGGCATGACTGAGGCGACAGGGACTGACGTCCCGGCGCACCGCTACACGGCCGCGCTGGCGGGTCAGATCGAGCAGCGCTGGCAGGACCACTGGGCCGACCAGGGCACCTTCCACGCGCCCAACCCCGTCGGGCCGCTCGCCGTCGAGGGGCAGCCGGTGCCCAGCGACAAGCTGTTCGTCCAGGACATGTTCCCGTACCCGTCGGGCTCCGGCCTGCACGTCGGGCACCCGCTGGGCTTCATCAGCACCGACGTCTTCGCCCGGTACCACCGGATGATCGGGCGGAACGTGCTGCACACGATGGGCTTCGACGCGTTCGGCCTGCCGGCCGAGCAGTACGCGGTCCAGACCGGGCAGCACCCGCGCAAGACGACCGAGGAGAACATCCGGACCTACCTGCGCCAGATCCGGCGCCTGGGCCTGGGCCACGACGAACGCCGTCGCATCTCCACGATCGACCCCGAGTACTACCGCTGGACTCAGTGGATCTTCCTGCAGATCTTCAACAGCTGGTACGACACCGACGCGGGCAAGGCGCGCCCGATCGCCGAGCTGGAGGCCGCGTTCGCCGACGGATCGCGGCCGGTCCCGGGCGGCCAGGACTGGGCGTCGCTGAGCGCGGCCGAGCGCAAGACGATCATCGACGACCACCGCCTGGTGTACATCTCCGAAGCGCCGGTCAACTGGTGCCCGGGCCTGGGCACCGTTCTGTCGAACGAAGAGGTCACCGCCGACGGCCGCAGCGAGCGCGGCAACTTCCCCGTCTTCCGCCGCAACCTGCGGCAGTGGATGATGCGGATCACCGCGTACGCCGATCGCCTGGTCGACGACCTGGACCTGCTGGACTGGCCGGAGAAGGTCAAGTCCATGCAGCGGAACTGGATCGGCCGTTCGCACGGCGCCCGCGTCACGTTCTCCTCCGGTGACGACGGCATCGAGGTCTTCACGACCCGGCCGGACACCCTGTTCGGCGCCACCTACATGGTGCTGGCGCCGGAGCACCCGCTGGTCGACAAGCTGACCGCGGCCGAGTGGCCCGCCGACGTCGACTCCCGGTGGACCGGTGGTGCGGCGACGCCCGCCGAGGCGATCAAGGAGTACCGCGTCGCCGCGTCGCGGAAGTCCGAGCTGGACCGGCAGGAGAACAAGGAGAAGACCGGCGTCTTCACCGGCGCGTACGCGACGAACCCGGTCAACGACAAGCAGATCCCGATCTTCGTCGCCGACTACGTGCTGATGGGCTACGGCACCGGCGCGATCATGGCCGTGCCCGGCCAGGACGTCCGCGACTGGGAGTTCGCCGAGAAGTTCGGCCTGGAGATCATCCGGACGGTCCAGCCGTCGGAAGGCTTCGACGGCAAGGCGTACACGGGTGACGGCCCGGCGATCAACTCGAGCTTCCTGGACGGCATGGACGTCGCCGAGGCCAAGAAGACGATCATCGACTGGCTGACCGAGAAGGGCGCCGGCACCGGGACCGTGCAGTACAAGCTGCGCGACTGGCTGTTCTCGCGCCAGCGCTACTGGGGCGAGCCGTTCCCGGTGGTCTACGACGAGGACGGCGAAGTCCACGCCATTCCGGAGTCGATGCTGCCGATCGAGCTGCCCGAGGTCGCCGACTACTCGCCGGTGACGTTCGACCCCGAGGACCGCGACTCGATGCCGTCGTCGCCGCTGGCCCGCGCCACCGACTGGGTCGAGGTCGAGCTGGACCTGGGCGACGGCCCGAAGACCTACCGCCGCGACATCAACACGATGCCGAACTGGGCGGGTTCGTGCTGGTACCAGCTGCGCTACGTGGACCCGACGAACTCGGAGACGTTCTGCGCACCGGAGAACGAGCAGTACTGGATGGGCCCGCGCCCGGGCGAGTACGGCGCGGACGACACCGGCGGCGTCGACCTGTACGTCGGCGGCGTCGAGCACGCGGTGCTGCACCTGCTGTACTCGCGGTTCTGGCACAAGGTGCTGTTCGACCTGGGCCACGTGACGTCCAAGGAGCCGTACCGGAAGCTGTTCAACCAGGGCTACATCGAGGCGTACGCATACACGGACGCGCGCGGCGTGTACGTCCCGGCCGAGCAGGTCGAGGAGCGCGACGGGAAGTACTTCTTCGACGGCGAAGAGGTCACCCAGGAGTACGGCAAGATGGGCAAGAGCCTGAAGAACGTCGTCACGCCGGACGAGATGGCCGAGAACTACGGCGCCGACACGTTCCGGTTCTACGAGATGGCGATGGGCCCGCTGGCCATGTCCCGCCCCTGGGCGACCAAGGACGTCGTCGGCGCGCACCGGTTCCTGCAGCGGCTGTGGCGCCTGGTCGTCGACGAGACGACCGGCGAGCTGCGGGTGTCCACTGAGGACGCTTCGGAGGCGGACCGCAAGGTGCTGCACAAGACCATCGCGGGCGTCCGCGAGGACTACGCGGAGATGCGGTTCAACACCGCCGGCGCGAAGCTGATCGAGCTGAACAACCACGTCACCAAGGTGTACGGCGGGGCCGCTTCGACGCCGCGTGAGCTGGCCGAGCCGCTGGTGCTGATGCTGGCGCCGCTGGCCCCGCACCTGGCCGAGGAGCTGTGGCGCCGGCTGGGGCACGTGGATTCGCTGGTGCAGGGCCCCTTCCCGGTGGTGGACGAGAAGTACCTGGTCGAGGACTCGGTCGAGTACCCGATCCAGGTCAACGGCAAGGTCCGCTCCCGGGTGACGGTCCCGGCTTCCGCGTCGTCCGACGAGGTCCAGGCGGCGGCGCTGGCGGACGAGAAGGTCGCGGCGATGGTCGGCGACGGCTCGCCGCGCAAGGTGATCGTGGTGCCCGGCCGGCTGGTCAACATCGTCCTCTAACGCGAGGGCGGAAAGACGCCAGTAGTCGGCGGTCATCCCCGATTTGATTGAACGGTCAAGGAAAACCGTTCGATCGAAGGAGAACCGGGGATGACCCTCGACGGCAAGGTGGCACTGGTGACGGGCGGCAGCCGGGGCATCGGAGCGGCCACCGCACTGCGGCTCGCCGAGGACGGCGCGGACGTCGCGCTGACATACGTGCACAACGCCGCGCGGGCGGCCGAGGTGGTCGAGCAGATCAAGCACCTCGGCCGCCGCGCGCTGGCGATCCAGGCGGATTCGGCCGACGCCGCCGCGGTGTCGGCGGCGGTTTCGGCGACCGTCGCGGAGTTCGGCCGGCTGGACGTGCTGGTGAACAACGCGGGCGTCGGGTTCGTGGGCGCGTTCGGCGAAACTTCTTTGGAGGACGTCGACCGCGTGCTGGCGGTGAACGTCCGCGGCGTGTTCGCGGCCACCCAGGCGGCGGTCGGTGTCCTGGCCGACGGCGGCCGCGTGATCACGATCGGCAGCTGCGTCACCGACCGCGTGCCCGGCCCGGGCATGGCGCTGTACGCCACGAGCAAAGCAGCGATGGTCGGCCTGACCAAGGCGTTGGCCCGCGAGCTGGGCCCGCGCGGAATCACGGTCAACCTGGTCCACCCGGGCCCGACGGACACGGACATGAACCCGGCCGACGGGCCTTTCGCGGCCGACCAGCGCGCCCTGACGGCGTTCGACCGCTATGGAAGGCCGTCCGAGGTGGCTGCGGCGGTGGCTTACCTCGCTTCACCCGGCGCCGAGTACGTGACGGCGGCGGTGTTGTCCGTGGACGGCGGCCACGCGGCCTAACCGGAGTAGAGCCCGATCTCCCGCGCGAGGTCGGCGAGCATCGCCTCGAACAGGACGTCCGGTTTGGACATCGGGATCGGGTAGTTGCCGAAGACCTCGAGCGTGACGTGCCCGTAGAGCCGGGCCCAGAACTGGATCATCAGGTACGTCACGCCGAGGTCGATCTTCTCCACCGGCACACCCTGATCGGACTCCACGAGCACGGTGACCAGCGACTCCTGGAAGGTCTTCAGGTCGTCCCGCAGCTCGTCCGGCACGCCACTGGCCGACGGCAGCACGATGTCGTGCCGGGCGAGCACCCGCCCGGCGGCGGCGAGGAAGATCCGCCCGAACGGCTCGTCGACCCGGCTCAGCGCACTCCCCGACGTCGACCCGACACCGCCGGTCGGCGACGCGAAAACCAGCGTGAACTCCTTCGTGTGGGTGAGCGCCCACCGCCGGAAGCCCTTGCAGATGGCGAACAGCTGCAGCATCCCGTCGTCCGGCAGTTCGGCGATCTCCTCGGCGAGGTCGTGGGCCAGGTCGGCGCACACGTCCAGCCGCAGGTTTTCCACGAGGTCGTCCCGCGACTCGTAGTACCGGTAGAGCGCGGGCGCGGTGATCCCCAGCTCCCGCGCGATGGCACGCAGGGTGACCGCCTCCGGCCCCTGCTCGACGAGCAGTTTCCGGGCGGTCCGCCGGATGTCCTGTTCGGTAGCCGCACGCGCGCGACCCCTGCGGGTGGGGTGGCTCATCCGAACAGTCTAGGTGGTTGGTACGACAGATTTTGCATTAACGCGATGTCCGCCGTAACGAAAAGGTGCAGCTCAGGCCCGCGCCTTGAGGTTCGTCAGCACGGTGTCGGCGACCCCCCGCCCGAGCTGGCAGGCGTCCTTGCCGGCCTGGACCGCCGAGTCACCGATGCTCAGCGAGACGGAGTACGCGAGGTTGTCCGCGACGCCGACGACGATCACGCAGGCACGGTTGTCCGTCGTTCCGGCGTCCACGTAACCCACCGCCGGATACCCCTGGATCGGCTCCAGGTCGTCCACCCAGCGTTTCGCCTTCGGCTTCGCATTCTTGTAGGTGAGGCTCAGTCCTTGTCCGGACTTGGTGTCGTATCCGACCAGGATTCCGGCTGCCGTTCCCGCGGCGCTGGCCCAGTCGCACGTGGGGCCCAGTTCGGTGTCGCTCGCCTTCGGCGCGGTCGGTTGCCCCAGGTACCCCGTGAGTTGTCCGGCCGTCAGAGCCGAGTCGCAGGGGCTGCCGTCCAGTGCGGCAGCGGGAAGCGGGTTGCCCACCTTCGGTGCCCCGCTGTTCGGCAGTTCCGCGCCGGTGGTCGACGCGGGGCTGGCCGTGCCGTTCGTCGGGGTCTTGCCGGTGCACGACGTCAACAGAGCAGCTCCCAAAGTGACTGCTGTGGCGGCCAGGAGAACATGACGCCTCATTCGAGCGACCCCTTGATCGTCTTGGTCGAGTCTGCTGCTTGCTGATCCGCGGCCTCGGTGATGCCGAGTGCTTGCTGCAACTTCTGGATCAACTCCGTGAGGTAGTTGAACTGGTAGTGCAGGTGGCCTTCGTAGTACGCGGCCGCCTCGTTGATCCCGTTCGGCCCGTTCACCGCCGCTTGGCTGACAGGTTCTTCTGCCGGCGGTCTCGCCTGCATCAAGTACCGCGCCTTTCGCAACTGCTCGGCGAGTACCTCACGTTGAGTCTTGGCTTTCTCGAGCGTCGCGCGCATTTCGGCCGAGCTCATCGCGAAGCCCTGCCCACCGGCCGGCTGCGATCCGCCGCTCGGCATGTCCGTCGCCCAGAAGCTGATTCCGCTGAACATCGAACCCGTCATCGTCCTCCCCCTAACCCGTTCAGGGTCGCGTACAGGACATCGGTCAGCGCACCCCGGGTCCCCGGCTGGAAGCTGACCATCCGCTCGCGCTCCGGGTACACGTACGTCAACACCCGCCCGGTCCCGGCGACGTCCACCGCGGTGATCGGGGCGCTGCGAGTCCCCCGATTCACGGCGTAGCACTGGTGCAGCCCTGTCCGCCGTGCCGCCATCAGCCGGCGCGCCCACGGCAACGGGTCCCGTCCCCGGTCGGCGGTCGGGTCGTCGAGGTCGTACGAATCCTCGACCGCACGGCCCGAGAACCGCGCTTCCGGGATCGAGACCGCCGAAATCCGTGCGGGCGGGACCGGCGGCAGCACGTCCACCAGCGACTCCGCGAGCCGCGACGGTTCCACGGCGTCGATCCGGACCGTGTCTTCCTTCCGGATGAGCCGGAGCGCGTCGGGGCCGGCTGCCGACACGAGTACCGCGCCCGACTCGTCCGCTTCGATGTCGCCCAGCCACGCCGTGAACTGGTGGGCGCCCTTCGCCAGGACGCGCAGGACATCGCGGAATTCGCGCGTCAACGTGCCGCCCGTGGCGAGCCGGAGCGATGCCAGGACGTCGAGGACCTGCTCGTCGAGCCGCTTGCGGGTCTCGCCGCCGAGCCAGAGGTTGTCGGCGCCCAGGACCGCGGGCGGCGTGCCGTGCCGTTCCCACTCCCACGCGGTGAGCAGGGCGGCCTTGGGCAGGAAGATCACAGCCCGATCACCGGGGGCACCGTCCGCTCGTCGGAGCCACCGAAGATGCTCTCCGGATCCGCCTCCACCAGGTACGACGCGCGCTGGTGCTCCGCGTCCTCCTCACCCTTACCGCCCTTGGCGCCGGGGCCCATGCCGCCCATCCCGGGCGAGCCCGGTTTGCCCGTCGCGCCGCCGCGAATCCCGCCGGCGGCCCCGGGACGTCCTTCGCCGGGGACGCCGGCTCCGCTCGCCGAGCCCGGGCCGCGGGCACCCGATCCGGGACCGTTGCCTGCGCCGCTGCCGCTGCCCGCACCGGACGACGAGCCCGGCCCGAAGCCGCCACCCGGGCCGAAGCCCGGCCCGAAACCGGGGCCGAAGCCGCCTCCGGGACCCGAGCCGGGGCCGAACCCGCCTGGTCCCGTGCCCGGTGGCTGGTAGCCCGGCGGGTACTGCGTCGACGGCGGCACGTAACTCTGCGCGCGAACGCTGTCGTCCACGCCGGAGGTGTGCGATCCCGGCGGCGTGACGTGCCCTGGCGGCGTGACCTGCCCCGGCGGCGGTGGCTCGACGACCGGCGGGTGAACGGCCGGCGGGTGAACGGCCGGCGGCGGCTGCACCTGGGTTCCGATCGACCGGTCGTCGTCACCACCGGTCTGCGTGCGCTTGCGGGCCGGCGGCTCGACCGGCTTCTTCGGGTCCTGCACCGTGAAGTCGCCGCCGGTGTACTCGCGGAGCTGGCCGTAGTCGATCGTGCGGGCCGCGGTGTTCGAGCTGGACTGCTGCGAGTACGCGTTGTACCGCTCGACGTTCTCCTGGGCCTTCTGGTTGTACTGGTTGATCTTGTCTTCGGTGTCGGTGTCCCACGGTGTCGCGACGTCCCAGGCGCTGCGTGTCGGCGGCTGGTCGGTGACGTCCGGGTGCAGCGAGTTCCTC
The DNA here is from genome assembly GCF_042881395.1 of Amycolatopsis sp. NPDC058278. Lineage (NCBI taxonomy): Bacteria > Bacillati > Actinomycetota > Actinomycetes > Pseudonocardiales > Pseudonocardiaceae > Amycolatopsis > Amycolatopsis sp. NPDC058278. The sequence continues at coordinate 102,468 of NZ_JBHVXZ010000012.1, forward strand.
AGCTGGTGGAACTGGTCGATCTGCGCCTGGGCCAGCGTCGAGTTGCGGTCCAGGGTGGTGGACGCCGACGTCGCCGAGGCCGTCAACGGCTGGAGCCGCTCCCGGGCCGCGTCCGACGCGCCGCCGGTCCACGCGGATTCGAGACCGGCGGTCAGTTCACGCGTGCCCTGCTCGAGCTGGCGCTGGTAAGCCGACTGGTCGACGCCCGCCTGGTGCACCTTCTGCAGCGACTCGGTGCCGGGACCGGTCAGCACGGCCTGCACCAGCTGGCCGGGTGACAGCCCGGAAGCCTGCGGGTTCGCAGCCCCGGTGCCGGTCTGCGAGCCGACGTACGCCCCCGCGACCGCGCCGGGCAGCCCACCCGCGAGCAGGCCGACGCCCGCGCCGGTCAAGACGTTGCCGAGCCGCTCGCCACCCGACTGGACGGCGTGCGCGATCTCCGACCCGACGTGCTTGGCAGCGTCGAGCATGTCGCCGAACAACCCCACCGAACAGCGCTCCCCTCGCGTTCGATCTCCCCTCTTGCGTCACGGACGATACCCCACCGGTTACCGGCTGTGCGAAGAATCGACCAGGTCAGGCGATCGCACCTGCCACCGCGTCAGGGGCCGCAACGCCCACATGCACACGACGGCCATGCCGAGCGCGGCGAAGAAGTGCACGACCCACGCCCCGATCAGCGAGGGCCCACCCCACGATCCGGCGGCCCCGGCCTCGGTCCAGAAGAACCCGAAGGTCCCGATCCGCCCGACGAGGTACCAGACCAGCAGGGCGACCGGAAAAGCCACGACGGCGGCGCCGAAGCCACCTCGCTTCGGCTCGGCGCCGAGCCACCGCCGCGCGAGCCGCCGCCGCGCTTTCGGGCCGGCCAGGTACGCGGGCAGCGCGAGGGCCGCGTAGATCGTCCGTTTCCAGTCGGAGATGCTCATGAAAAGCACACTACGAGCCGTTGACCAGGGCGAACACGGGGTTTACCGCCCGGAAGGGGTGGGGAAAACCGGAACTCCGCCGAAACTGTCGGGGCGGTATGCCACACTCGGTCGCCGTACGGTTACTGACGTGAACAGGGGAGGTTCGCGTGTCGAACCCTGAGCAGCTGATCGCGGACTTCGAAACCCGGATGGCGGAGTCCCAGCGGAAAGCTGAGCTGATGGTCAGCGAGATCGAGGTGGTCTCGGTTTCCGAGCGCAGCAAAGACGGCCAGATCCGGGTGAAGGTCGACCACGCCGGCAACCTCGTCGGCCTGGAGATCGGCCTGAGCGTGCGGGACAAGCCGGACCTCGCCGAAGAGATCCTCCGCACCGTCAAGTCCGCCCAGAGCAAGCTCGCCGGAGCGATGCAGGCCGGGGTCACCGACCCGGTCGGGCCCGAAGTGATGAACCAGCTGGTCAGCCGGCTCGAGCAGGCGTTTCCGGCGCCCGAACCGGACGGGTTCGCTCCGCCGCGCGACGAAGGTGACCGGTTCGTGCCGGAAGAGGAGCGACAGCTGCCCGCAGAGCCGAAACCGCCGGAGCCGCCGCGCGCGCCGCGCCCGTCGTCCGACGACGGCCGCGACGACGACTACTTCAGCGACGGCGACTACCTGCGCTGAAGCGCGGCGAGGGAGGGGAACCATGGCCGGACCAGGCGGCCCGGGCTTCGCGGTCGACCCGCAGGAGCTGAAGAAACACCGCGAGAACATCGAGGCGATCACCGACCGGCTCGACAAGTGCAAGGAAGCCGCCCGCGCGACCGAGCACCCCGAGGCGTTCGGCCTGCTCGGCATCCCGCTCGCGGCGATCTGCGCACTCGCCCAGCAGGTGGCGGAGATCGCGATCGAATCGGCGTCGACGTCGTCCTACGACCATTCGGCCCGCATCCAGCTGTGGCAGCAGATGAAGGAAGCCGACGAGGCGGAGTTCAAGGACGTCTTCAAGGTGGAGGACTGAGCCGTGGCCGAAAACCCGTTGATCAAGACGGACGCGGCGGACGACCGCAAGGTTTGGGAAGGGGCCGGCCTCGTCCAGGACTTCCTGGACGCGGGCGCCGCCGTTGCCGACGGCAACTGGACCGAAGGCCTGGTGAACGCCGCGTTCGGTGCCGGTGACATCGCGGAACTCGTGGCGGATCCGATCGGGACACTCGCTTCGGCGGCCGTCGGCTGGGCGATGGAGTTCTTCCCCTGGCTGCGCGAGCCGCTCGACTGGCTCACGGGTGACCAGACCGCCCTGGAGAACATGGTCGGGACCTGGGAGAACGTCGGCAAGGAACTGGAGAAGATCAGCACCGACCTCCAGGACACCGTCAAGAAGGACAGCGCTGCCTGGGAAGGCGCCTCGGCGGACACCTACCGTGCGTTCGCCGAAGATCGCGCGGCGACGTACGCGGGCGTCGCGACCGGCGCCAACGCGATCGCCAAGCTGGTCGACATCTGCAAGACGATCCTGAGTGTCGTGCGCTCGATCGTGCGCGACCTGATCTCCGATTGCGTCGGCAAGCTGATCAGCATCGCCTGCCGGTACCCGGGGCCGGCGCTGCCGGTGGGGATGGCCACCGAGGGCACCGCGGAGGCGGTCAAGACCGGCGGCAAGTGCATGGAGTGGATCAAGAAGCTGCTGAAGGCCTTCAAGAAGGCACAGGAGCTGTTCCACCGCATCAGCGACATCTTCCGGCGGGTCAAGGGCGCTCTGAAGCGCGGCGCGGAAAGCCTGCCCGGCCCGCTCAAGAAGGTCGGCGGGCTGATCAAGGACGAACCGCGCGACACCCGGACGTTCCTGGACAAGGTCCGTGCCGAACGTCCTGATCGAAAGAAGTGGACGGACATCGTCTCGTCGGACAAGCCGCTCGGCGAGAACCTCGAGAACGTCGGCAAGGAGTTCCGCAGCGACGTCCGGAAGGAGTTCGGCGAGAAGTTCGGGGAGAACTTCGGCAAGGAGGTCTGGGACGACGCCAAGAAGGAATGGCGCAAGGAGTCCCGGAAGAAGAAGGCCGAAGGGCTCGACGACTGGGCCAGCGGGGACGACGACGAGGGGCCGAAGAAGGAGACCACCGGCCCTCCGGTCTTCGAACAGCCGGGCACGCAGCGGATTTCGGGGTCGATCGAGTGACCGGGCCGCAGGGCGATCGATTCGTCGTTTCGCGGACCGACGGGCCGCACTGGATCCTCGCCGGCGTGCTCCTGTGCGTGGCCGGCGGATTCCTCTGGATGGCTTTGGCGGCCACGCCACAGGGTCCTCGCGTGCCCGGGTGGGTCTTCGGCGGAAGCTTCGGACTGCTGGGGCTGAACGTGGTCTTCCGGTCGCTGAAGAAGCCGGTCCGGAACGAGCTCGTCATCGAGCCCGCCGGGATCTCCCGGGTGATCGGCGGAGTCGCGTGGGCGTTGCGATGGGACGAGCTCCGGGCGGCTTCGGTCGTCAAGGGCACTCAGAAAGGCGCCCGTCACCAGGTCGTGCTCAGCCCGGCGGACGACCGGTTCGAAAGCCGCAGCCGGAGCCTCGTCCGCATCGGCGACGGCGGCTTCCTGGTGGCCGGGTTCGAGCTGTACGAGACAGAAGTCCCGCGCGTGCGGGAGCTGCTGGCGAAGCACGTCGGTGTCACGGCCGAACGGGTCCCCGACACCCGAGCTCCCGCGCCACCGCCGCCACCGGTCCGGGCGGCGGTGCCGGAGTGGGTACCGCCGCCGGTCGAGCCGTCCGGTTCCGTGACGATCCACGTCAACGGCTGGAACCGGGTGCTGTTGCGCTGGGTGCGGCTCTTCGCCCTCATGATCGAGGTGGGGCTCGGCGCCGTCATCGAGTTCGGTCCGCGGAACGGGGTCCGCACCGCGTGCCTCGTCGTGTTCATCGCCGTCTTCGCCGGCATGTCCTGGGTGACAGTCCTCGAACAACAGAGCCGGTCCCGGAAGTCGCGGGTCCTCCTGGAGCTGTCGGCCGCCGGCCTCGGGTGGACGACGTACTACCGCAAGTTAACGGTTTCCTGGCCGGAGATCGCCGAGCTGAGGATGCCGTCCGGGCTCCTCGAGTTCCGGCCCGCCGCCGTCGACTTCCCGCTCGACCGGCCGGACCTCGACCACCTGAGGCTGGGCGACGGCTGGTACCGGATGCCACGCACACTGAGCGAGACGGCGGTGAAGCAGTTCGAAACGCACATCCGCAGCGTCTTGCCGCCGGGCGTGCCCCTGGCGCTCGGCCGGGGGTGACAGGGGCGCCGCCGACGCCGATCACTCGGGGGGCTACGTGATCGGCGCCGGCGACCCGATGCCCTGCCCGGCTCGCGCCGGTTGGGGCAACGTCATCACGTCTCCGCGATAACGCACCAGAGAGCGGGACCGAGGCCACGAAGTGACGGCCGGGGGACGGACATCCCCCGATCGAGTGACAGGCTTCCGCTGCTCGCATGATTGTCGCACTCAGCCCCGGATAAGTTACAAAAACCTTCACTTTCCCCTTGCTTGCCGGTGCTGACCCGGTCCGGACCGGTTTCTGGCACAGTGCGGGTATGAACTCCGACGTCCTCGTGGTGGGATCCGCCAACGCCGACCTCGTCGTCGCGGTGGATCGGCGGCCGGGTGGTGGGGAGACGGTGCTCGGCGGCGACACCGTGCTCTCACCGGGCGGCAAGGGCGCCAACACGGCGGTCGCGGCGGGCCGGCTCGGCGCGGACGTCGCGCTGCTCGGCGCCGTCGGCGACGATCCCTACGGCAGGCTGCTGCTCGATTCGCTCCGCGCCGCCGGCGTCGACACCGGGCTCGTGCGCACCAGCGAGCGTCCCACCGGCATCGCCTACATCACCGTCACCCCGGACGGCGAGAACTCGATCCTCGTCTCCCCCGGCGCCAACTCGAGCCTGGAGCCCGCCGACGTCCAGGCCGTCTTCGACGGGGTGGAGGTCATGGTCGCCTCGCTGGAGGTGCCGCTGCCGACCGTCGAGCACGCCGTCGCGCGAGCCGCCGAAAAGGGCGTGCGGGTGCTGCTGAACCTGTCGCCGGCGGCGAAGCTCTCCCCGGAGACGCTGGCCAGGCTCGACGTCCTGCTGGTCAACGAGCACGAGGCCGCCTGGCTCGCCGGACCCGGCGCGGACTTCCGGAAGCTGCTCGACCTCGGGCCGCGGTCGGCCGTCGTCACGCTCGGCGCGGCCGGCGCCGTCGTCGTCGAAGCGGGGTCGGTGAGCCGGGTGGACTCGCCGAAGGTCGAGGCCGTGGACACCACCGGAGCCGGGGACGCCTTCGCCGGCGCGCTCGCCGCGTCGCTCGCCGACGGTGCCGACCTGGTCTCCGCGGCGAAGCGAGCCGTGCGCGTCGCGGCCTTCAGCGTGACGCGGCATGGCGCGCAGCCGTCCTACCCCACAGCCGCCGACCTGGGGGAATGATCACCCGCGTCGCCGTGTTGCAGGTCACATGGGTGACTCGTTCCACTCGGCCTGGTGGCGCGGCTACGCGGCTCAGCTGCGGGCGATCGCGGACGCGCGCCGTCCCGACCGGCTCGCGATCATGCCGCTCGACGAAACCCTCAAGGCGCTCGGCAAGCAGACCGAACTCGACGAAGGCGTCTATGACGTGCCGCTGGAGGGGGTCGTCGGCACGGTCGCCCGCGCCGGGGATTTCGACCGCGAGTTCCGCCCCCGCAACCGCGCGCTGCGCGACCGCTGGGAGCACCTGACGCGGACGTCGGCGGACCTGCCCCCGGTGCGGCTCGTGCGGCTGTCCGACATGTTCTTCGTCGAAGACGGCCACCACCGCGTCGGCATCGCCCGGGCGCGCGGCGTCCGGACCATCCGCGCGCGGGTCCGCTGGATCAGCACGGTCGCGTGTGCGCTGCGCTGCCTGACGCTCGCGGACCTGCCGTCGAAGACCGCCGAGCGCATGTTCCTCGAGCGCGTGCCGCTGCCGAACGACGTCCGCCTCGGGCTGTGGCTCGACGACCCGGCCGACTGGTTCCGGCTCGCCGACTCGGCCGAGGCCTGGGGTTTCCGCCGTATGCTGGCCGGACGGCCCGTGCGCAGCCGCTACGAATTGGCCGACTCCTGGTGGCGCGAGGAGGTCCGGCCGGTGCTCGACCAGGTACGGCGCCGTGGTTTGTGCCCGCCACCACGAGATATCCAGGCGTACCTGAGCTATGGTCTAGACCATGCCTGAGTTTGATGCCGCCTCCGCCGAGCCCGATGCCGCCTCTGCGGGGAGGAGTGCGTCGGCTGTGCCCGATGCCGCCTCTACGGGGAAGAGCGCATCGGCCGTGTTCGATGCCGCCTCCGGGGTGAAGAGTGCGTCGGCTGTGCCCGATGCCGCCTCTGCGGAGAAGAGTGCATCGGCAGTGCCTGACGCCGCCTCCGCGGTAAAGAGTGCGTCGGCGGGTGCCCTCACCGGGGTCGCCGTCAGCCCCGGACGCGCGAGTGGTCCCGTTGTCCGTGTCGCGGAGCCGCTCGGCGAGCCCGCCGCGACTCCCGCGTCGGCCGACCCGGCGGCCGAGGCCGCCCGGATCGCTCCCGCGGCCGCGACCGTCGCCGGCCGGCTGGAGAAACAGGCCGAGACCGCCACCGGCGAGGCCGCGACCATCCTCATCACCACCGCGGCGATGGCGGCCGACCCGGCGCTCACGGCCCAGGCCGAAACGCTGGTCAAGACGCAGGGCCTGCCCGCCGCCCGCGCCGTCTACCAGGCCGCCGAAGGCTTCGCCGAGGCCCTGGCCGCGGCCGGTGGGTACATGACTGAGCGCGTCCGCGACGTCCGCGACGTGCGCGACCGGCTGATCGCCGAGCTGCTCGGCATCGCGCCGCCGGGGGTGCCTGAGTTGGCGTCGCCGAGCGTCCTGGTCGCCCGTGACCTCGCCCCGGCCGACACCGCCGGCCTCGACCCGGCGAAGGTCCTCGCCCTCGTGACCGAAGAAGGCGGCCCCACCAGCCACACCGCGATCCTCGCGCGGGCACTGGGCATCCCGGCCGTCGTCGCGGTGCGCGGGCTGCTCGCACTGGACGCGCAAGCGCTTGCGGTCGACGGCGACACGGGCACGGTCGAGGTCGCGGACCCGTCGGCCCCGGTCGTCACGGCGACGGTGGCCCAGCTCGCCGAGTGGAACGGCACGGGCGCAACGGCCGACGGTCACCGCGTGAAGGTCTACGGCAACGTCGGCTCCCCGGCCGACGCCCAGGCCGCGGCCGACGCGGGCGCCGAAGGAGTCGGCCTGTTCCGCACGGAGTTCTGCTACCTGGACGCCTCGGACGAGCCATCGGTCGCCGACCAGCGTGCGGCGTACACGGCGGTGCTTTCGCCGTTCCGCGGCAAGCCGGTGATCGTGCGGACCCTCGACGCGGGCGCCGACAAGCCCTTGGCGTTCCTGTCCCCGGAGGCCGAGCCGAACCCGGCGCTCGGCGTCCGCGGCCTGCGTGTGGCGTTCGATCGCCCCGAGGTGCTGGACCGCCAGCTGGAGGCCATCGCGGGCGCGGCCGGGGATTCCGGCGCCGAGGTCTCGGTGATGGCCCCGATGGTGGCAACGGTCGAGGAAGCAGCCTGGTTCGCGTCGCGGGTGAGGGCGGCGGGCATCGCCCGCGCGGGCGTGATGATCGAGATCCCGGCGGCCGCGCTGAGCGCCCGCGAGATCCTGGAAGCGGTGGACTTCGTCTCGGTGGGCACGAACGACCTCGCCCAGTACACGTTCGCGGCGGACCGCCAGCTGGGCGCGGTGGCCAAGCTCAACGACCCGTGGCAGCCGGCCCTCTTGCGCCTGCTGAAGCTGATCGGCGACGCGGCCAAGGCGACGGGCAAGCCGGCCGGCGTCTGCGGCGAAGCGGCGGCCGACCCGCGCCTGGCCCTGGTCCTGGCGGGCTTGGGCCTGACAAGCCTGTCGATGAACGCCCCGGCAGTCCGCGCGGTGGGAGCAAGCCTGGCGGCGGCAACCCTCGCGGAGTGCGAAGCCCTGGCGGAAGCAACCCTGGCCACGACCGACCCGGCATCAGCCCGCGCGGCGGCGCGCCCCTGAGGAACCAGCACGCCCGGCCGGGGTTCGGGCCGCTCTGCCGTACTTGGTGCCTGCTGTGCCCAGGTTCGCCCTGGCCCAGGGGCTGCGGGCTGGTTCGCCGGGAGTTCGGGTCTCTGACCCGCTAGGGCTACCCGTCCCTTGGCCGGGTTCACCGTGGGCCCGGGTCGCTGCGAGCCGGTCCGCCGGGTACGGGTCGGCCTGCTCGGCTGACTTCACTTGGCTCGCGATGGCCGATCGCCTCAGCGAGCCCAGCCGCGGCTCGTTTCGCCCCAGCGCGAATCATGCCGCCGCCCGCGGGGGCGCCCCCCACTTTCAGTCTATTGGTCATCACCGACAGTTCTGACCTGTGCGAATCTGGTGCGGCGTGGTTGTCCACATTGATCGAGGGGTGTGGGCAACCCGCCTCAAGCTCGTTCGATCAAAAAATCCGGGGCGTTGTCGATCCCGGCCGGGGCCGCTCGACGAAGGGGTGAGAAGCGAAGCACCCGAGTCGAGAGGACCTCACCATGACCGCCACCATCTCCGGCCCGGCCGAAGCCGGCCCCGCGGCTGCCGGCCCCGCGGCCGCCGCCGCAGCGGCCGGCGGCCCGGCGCGAGCCGTCCGGGCCGGGCGTCGGGAATGGGTCGGGCTGGCCGTGCTCGCCCTGCCCACCCTGCTCGTCTCGCTCGACGTCTTCGTCCTCGTGCTCGCCCTGCCGAAACTCGCCCTCAGCCTGCACGCCGATGGCACGGAACAGCTCTGGATCATGGACACCTACGGCTTCATGGTCGCCGGGTTCATGGTCACCATGGGGACCCTCGGCGACCGGATCGGACGCCGGAAACTGCTGCTCGCCGGGGCCGCCGCCTTCGGGGGCGCCTCCGTTCTCGCCGCCTTCTCCACCAGTGCCGGCATGCTCATCGCCGCCCGGGCCGCGCTCGGGATCGCCGGGGCCACGCTCGCTCCCTCGACGCTGTCGCTCATCGGCACCATGTTCGAAAACCCGCGGCAGCGGGCCGAAGCCATCGGGATCTGGGCCGGCTGCTTCACCGTCGGCGCGATCGTCGGGCCGATGGTCGGCGGCTTCATGCTCGAACACTTCTGGTGGGGCTCGGTCTTCCTGCTCGGCGTCCCCGCCATGGTCCTTCTCCTCGTCATCGGCCCGAAGCTGCTGCCGGAGTACCGGGACGAGAGCGCCGGACGCCTCGACCTGCCGAGTGTGGCCCTCTCCCTCGCCGCGATCCTGCCCGCCGTCTACGGCGTCAAGGAACTCGCGCGCGATGGTGTCCACCTCACCGCGGTGCTCGCCCTCGGTGCCGGCCTGGTCATCGGGTACGTCTTCGTGAAGCGGCAGCGCACTCTCGCCGACCCGCTGATCGACTTCAGCCTGTTCGCCGCGAAGGCGTTCCGCACCACCCTCGGCGGGATGCTGCTGTTCAGCATGCTCGGCGGCACCACCATGCTCTTCGTCGCGCAGTTCTTCCAGCTCGCGCAGCACCTGTCCCCGGTCGGGGCCGCGCTGGGGCTGCTGCCCGGGATGGCCGGCTCGACCGTCAGCTTCCTCGCCGCTCCCGTCCTCGCCCGCCGGGTGCGGCCCGGGGCGCTGATCGCCGGCGGGGTTGCGCTCGCCGCGTCCGGCATGGTGATCCTCGCCTTCGTCGAGCCCGCGGGCGGACCGGTGTGGCCGTCACTCGGGTTCGCCGTGACGTCGCTGGGTGTCGGGCCGATGGTCGCGCTGGGCACCGACCTCGTCGTCGGCTCGGTCCCGGTGCGCAAGGCGGGCGCCGCCGCTTCGCTGGCCCAGACCGTCAACGAGTTCGGCTACTCCTTCGGCCTCGCCACCGTCGGCACGCTCGGCAACGCCGTCGCCCGCTCCCACGGCCTCCCCGCCGGGCTGCACGTCGCCGCCGGGCTCGCCGCCGTCGCCTTCGCCGTCCTGGTGTGGTTCGTCGCCCGGCACCTGCGGTCGATCCGGCCGCTGGCCGTCTGACGAGCGAAGGCCTCCCCACCCGATGCCTGGGTGGGGAGGCCTTCTTGACGCCGGGGGCAGAGGGGCCCCGGCTAGCCGAAGAGGCCGCGCCGCGGGTGCCGGATGACCAGCGACCCGCCGTGCACGCGGCCGCTCAGCACGTACCGGGGGTTGCCCATCCGGCCGTTGCTGCGCGTCTTGTCCTCCATCGCGCCGAACTTGACGTCGCTGATCGAGTTGAGGTCCACCGCCGCGTGCTCCGGGATGATGATCTCGACCGAGCCCCACTTGGCGTCCAGCTCGATGTGCACCACCGGCGACTGCACCTGGGCCTCGGTGAAGTCCAGCTTCGTCGAGCCGTACTTGTTGCGCACGACCAGCTCGGACGGCACCACCCACGGCCCGCCGCGGTGCAGCGACGAGTACTTCGCGTTGAGCTCGATGCGCCGCCCCGGCGAATAGCCGCCGTAGCTCGCCGGAGGCGCGTACGCCGGCGCGGCGTCGAGGGCCGCGGCCGGGTGGTAGAGGCCGGCCAGGTCGGCCAGCACGGTGTTCAGCTCGCCGCGCGTCCTCGACGCCAGCGCGCGGTCGGTGCGTTCGGTGAACTCGTCGAGGTCGAGCATGCCGCGGCCGATAGCCTTCTGCAGCACGCCGACGACGTGCTCGCGCTCGTCATCGGAAACCCGGAGATCGCGCTCGCTCAACGGCTTGGTTTCGGTCACCGGTTCCGCTGCCGCGGTCTCTTCCTCGCCCATGTCCATGATGGTAGAACCGGATTTCACCAGGGAGATCGGGGGAAAACCCTGAACGGACCCGTAGTCCGCGCAGCCGCCGCCGTCGCGGCCGTGGTCCTGCTGGCCGCGTGCACGGGCGAAACCCCGGCGCCGCCACCCGGCACCACGACGCCACCGCCGTCCTCGGCGACGGCCCTGCCGGACGGGCTCACCGGCGGCCGGGCGAGCGGCGGCATCGGCGTCACCGCGCTGCTGCCGACCGTCGGCCCCACGTTGTTCGACGCCGACCGCGGCCCGGTGGCCACACCGCCCGGCTACCCCACCGGCGACATCGCGCTGAACGTCGTCCGGGTCGGGAAGCACGCCGTCTTGACGGTCTACCCGCCCTACACCCAGAACCCCGATCCCTACGAAGTCCTCGAGTACACCGGGCCGTCGAGCCCGCCGCGGTCCCTCGGCCGCGCTTGGTCGGTCGCCCCGGACGCCGCCGGGGACGGCGTCTGGCTGATCCGGCAGGACGCGCCGGACGACTGCCGCCTCCAGCACGTCTCGTTCGCCGACGGCGAGCTCGGCCGCGGCCAGTCCGCCAGCTGCCGCACCCAGGTGCGGAGCGAGACCGCGCACGGCCTGCTGATCACCATCAACGCCGGTGCCGCCGAGTCGACCGACGCCCTGATCGAGCCGGCGACCGGGCGCACGGTCCGGCAGGCGCCGCGCATCCTCGGCGTCGCCGGCGACTGGATGCTGCTCGACGGCCTGGCCGACCTGACGCTGGTCGACCTGCGGGACAACGGCAGCAAGCAGCTCAGCAGGCCGGCGATCGGCGCGGTGCCCACGGTGGTGCCGTCGCGGGAAGGTGCCGTGTGGGCCGCCGACTTCGCCAACCCCGCCTACCGGAACACCAGCACGCAGACGCGGGACCTCTGGCTGCTCCGCCCGGCCGGGCCGACCTGGGAACACGTCCCCGGGATGCCGTTCGTGACCGAGCACCTCAAACGCGGCGGCGGCTTCGACTGGTCGGACGCCGGTGACCTCGTGCTCGCCGACGGCGTCCTCGCCGCCTGGCACCCCGGCGAACCGCAGTGGCGCCTGAGCTCGGCCGCGCTGCCGCCGGGCAGCTGGAGCGGCTTGGCGGTCCTCCCCTGAGGGTCACTCCTCGTCGAGGCCGTGCTCGATCGCGTACCGGGCCAGCTCGACGCGGTTGTGCAGCTGCAGCTTCCGCAGCGTCGACTGCACGTGGTTCTCCACCGTGCGGTGCGACAGCACGAGCCGCTCGGCGATCTGCCGCGCGGTCAGCCCCTTCGCGACCAGGCGCAGGACGTCGGTCTCGCGCTCGGTCAGCCGGGGAGGTTCGGCGCCCGCGGTGTCCTCGATCGACGCGTCGGCCATCCGCCGGTACTCACCGAGCACCAGCCCGGCCAGGCCCGCGGTGAACACCGGGTCGCCGGCGGCGGTGCGGTGGACGGCGTCGACCAGCTCCACCGCGGACGCCGACTTGACCAGGTAGCCGGACGCGCCGGCCTTCACCGCCTCCAGGACGTCCTTGTGCTCGCCGCTCGCCGAGAGCACGAGCACCTTCGTCGACGGCAGCGCCGCGGTGATCTCACGCGTCGCATCCACGCCCGAAGTGCTGCCGAGGTTGAGGTCCATGAGGACGACGTCCGGCTGCACGGTCCGGGCGATCCGCAGCGCCGCCTCGGCGTCCGGCGCGGTCGCCCGCACGTCGAAGCCGTGTTCGGTCAGGTCGCGGGCCACCCCGTCACGCCAGATCGGGTGGTCGTCGACCACCATCACCGATATCCGCGGTTCGTCGCTCATCTCGCACCCCTCGTGCTCGGCACCCTGACCTCCCACTCCGTGCCCCGGCCGGGCCCGGTGTCGAGGGTCGCCCTCCCGCCGAGGTCGCGGACCCGCCCCCGGATGGATTCCACCACGCCGAGGTGCCCTTTCGCGGCGGCTTGCTCGAGAACGCCGTCCGGTATGCCCGGTCCGTCGTCGCGGATGCTCACCACGACCTCGTCGCCGAGGTCCTCCAGCAGCACCCACGCGTGTGCGTCCGGGCCCGCGTGCTTCTCGACGTTCGCCAGCGCTTCGCGGGTCACGGCGACCAGCTCGCCGGTGACGTGCGCCGGCAGCTCGACGTCGTCCGCCGGGGCCGAGACCTGCACCGACGGGGTCGCGAGCAGCTGCAACGCGGCGCGCAGGCTCATCTTGCCGCTGTCGTTCGGCCTCGCCGGCTCAGTGGTCACCAGCGACCGCAGGGCGACTTCCTGCTCGCCGGCCAGCCGGGCCAGCTCCGCCGCCTCACCGCCGACCTCGTTGCCGCGCTTGCGGACCCGCGCGAGCACCTGCAGCACGCTGTCGTGGATCGACCGCGCCAGCCGCTCCCGCTCGGCCGTCGCCGCTTCCTTCCGCAGCGCCTGCTCCAGCCGCGCCGCCGACCGGCGGGCCATCGTCGAGGCCATGCCGACGAGCAGGCCGGCGGCGGCGAGCAGGACGCCGTCACGGGCGACGTCGAGGTCGAACTTCTCCCGCGCCAGCGCGGTCGCCACGCCGACGACCAGCCCGGCGAGCACCCCGCCGACCGCGCCGAAGCGCGCGCCCGCGGCGACCGGCGGCACGGCCGCCCAGACCGTGGTGATGAGCGGGACGTTGAGCGCGAACTGCGCGTCGCTGAGCACCCACGGCGAGCTCAGCAGCAGCCCGGTGGACAGCACGAGGTCGAACACCACCAGTGCCGGCGGCCGCGTCCGCTCGCGCAGGTAGAAGAAGCTGCTGACGACCGACCACACGGCCATCACGCCGAGGATCGTCCACGCCAGCCACTCGCGCTGGTACTGACCGCTTTGGACGATCACCGTGCCGCAGGCGAACGCCCAGGTGAGGAAGCGGAAGGCGAGCACGCCCCGCCACATGGGCGTGACCGGGTCGGGCGACCGCCGGACGGTCACTTGTCGTCGTCTTCGCCGCGGGTCGCCACCGTGGCCCCCGAGGAGCCGGGCTCGGCGTCGTTCGGCTGTGCGGCCTGGTCCTTGAGGACGTTCACCTCGGCCGGGTCCGGGTTCTCCTCGTGCAGCAGGGACCGGACGCCCGCGTTGAGCACGGCCAGGATCGGCACCGCCATCAGCGCGCCCGCGATCCCGCCCACGACGAGGCCGACGGTGATGGCGAGGACGACGGAAAGGGGGTGCAGCTTCACCGCGCGCCCGAGCAGCAGCGGCTGCAGCACGTGGCTTTCCAGCTGCATCACGCCGATCACGATGGCCAGCACGATCACCGCGCCGATGAAGCCGTTGGTGACCAGGGCGATCAGCACGGCGACACCGCCGGTGAGGACCGCACCGATGATCGGGATGAACGCGCCGAGGAACACCAGCGTGGCCAGCGGGATCACCAGCGGCACGCCGACGATCCACAGGCCGACGCCGATGCCGACGGCGTCGACGACCGCCACCGCCGCCGTCGCCCGCACGTAGCTGACCAGCGACGCGAACCCGCGCCGCCCGGCGACGTCCACCCGGTTGCGGACCCGGCCGGGCGCGACGCGCACGAGGAACGTCCAGATGCCCTCGCCGCCGCTGAGGAAGAAGATCGTGATGAAGAGCGTGAGCAGGAAGCCGGTGACGATCTCGCCGACCGTGCTCGCCGTGGTCAGCGCCGTGTCGGTGAGCCAGCTCTGGTTGTTCTGCAGGAACCCGAAGACCTGGTTGATGAACTGCTGGATCTGCTCCTGGCGCAGGTGCGCCGGGCCGTTGATCAGCCATTCCTTGATCTGGTTGAGGCTCTCGTTGAGCTGTCGCTGCAGCTGGGGCAGGCCGCTGGAGAACTGCGTGACGACGAACGTCAGCAACCCGCCCAGCACGGCGAGCCCGGCGATCAGCACGATCGCCGTCGCCAGCCCGCGCGGGAACCGGACGGCCACCAGCTTCTGCACGGCCGGCGCGAGCAGCGCCGAGAGGAGCAGGGCGATCCCCAGCGGGATCACGACGACGGACAGGCGGCCGATCACCCACCCCACGACGTACAACGCCGCGGCCACCACGATCAACCGCCACGCCAGGGCCGCGCTGATGCGCAGGCCCCGGGGGATCAGCCCGGTGACGTCCTCGTGCTCCGGCAGGAACGGTTCTTCGCGTCGCGCGTGGGTCACCGGCTCACCGTAGCGGCTGGACCGCCCGATTCGGCCGCTTTCGCGCGGCCGCGTCCGACACACGTGGCGGCCAGGCATGATCACCGACCGTCAAATCGGCCTACACCGTGTGTCTTTCACACGATGGGGGCATCAAGTCGTGTCGAGGGTGCGCGGCGCGCTGCCGATTTGATTAGGTCGCTTTCGCAACGACCCGATCACGAAGCCGGCACGAGGAGACGACGAGTGGCGAACACCGCGACAAACGAGGGGCAGGGCGCCAAGCGCGCCGGCCGTCTCGTGTCGCGTGCGCTGCTCGTGCTCGGCGGCGCGGTGGCGAGCACCGCCGCCGCGTGGCTCGTCTCCGGCGCCACCGCTTCCGCGGCCGGCCCGGCCGTCGAGGTCGGCACCGCCTCCGTCACCCCGGTCACCGACGCCACGGCGGCCGGGATCGGCGACGCGAACCGCGGTGCCGGGCACTTCGCGGGCGAGGTCGCCGGTGGGGTCGCCGACGTGGCCTGCCACCAGGACGCGACGACGTGGAGCGAGCCGCAGGCTCCGCGTCCGTGCGGCCGCACCGACGCCGGCACCGTCGGGCACGACGTTTCCGAGCACGTCAGCGACTCGGTCACCGACCTCGCTGACGACGCGGTGCTGAGCCCGGCCCAGCGCACCCTCGGCTCGTTCGAGCACATCGCGCGCAAGCCGGAGGACACCCGCCAGGTCATCGAGCAGACCGTCGCCCCCGCGCCGGCCACCGACTTCGGCCGCCAGGTGTGGCAGCTGCTCGACCCGGCCGGCCACGGCAACCTGGTCCCGCTCCCCGTCCTCCCGGGCCTCGCCCCGGTCGAGGAGGAGCCGGTGACCTCCGGCGCCGGCCAGGCGGCGGGCACTCCCGCCGTCTCCACCGTAGAACTTCCCGCCGCGCTGCGAGCCGCGCTCGCGATGCCGGCGGGCGGGCAGCAAGACGACGTCACCGATGCCGCGGGCCACGCCCGCAACGGGCACCGTGACCTGCCGTCACCGCTGACTCCGGCGCAGCTTCCGATCGCGCCGGCCGTCCCCACCGCCCCGGGTGGCACCACGGCCCCCGGTGGACACCTCGACGGCTTCAACTTCGGCGTCCCCTTCTGGACGACCGATGCCGTCGACACCGCCGTCGCGGCGATGAGCCGCGCCGGCCTGCGCCACGCGCTGCGCACCCCGGGCGAACAGCCCGGCGTCACTCCTGACTGAACACCTCCTCACACGGGTCGCTGACGCGTCCACTTCCGTCCTTCGCTGACGGCTTCGCGTCCGCTCCATCCCCGTGACACGGCGGTGCGCTTTCTCGCGCCCGCACCAAGTTCCATCCCCCTCGGTGCGCTCGGACGCCATTCCCCTTTTCGACGAGCGCACACCCATGAACCCGCAAGGGAACCCGAAATAAAGGAGAAAAACCCCATGCAGACGTGGGCAAAGCGCGGACTCCAGACCGCATTTGTCACGGGTGGGTTGCTGATGCTGGGCACCGGCATCGCCTCGGCTGACGAAAACGTCAACCCTGACACCCCTGCCTCACCGCTCGACCTGAACGTCACGGCTCCGATCCAGGAAGCCAACAACGCGGTCGGCATCCCCTTCGGCCAGCTGGACCTGCCCGCCGGGCAGACGGAGCTGAGCACCAAGCCGGCCACCAAGGCCGCGAGCGAGGCTGCGAAGCAGTTCAACGAAGCCAGCCCGATCAGCGAAAGCACCCTGGGCGGCAAGTTCACCCCGAGCCACAACAACCTCAAGGGCAACAAGGTCACGGGCGACCTCGTCGTCCCGATCCAGATCGTCGACAACGCGATCGGCGTGATCGGCGACGCGAACGTCGCGGGCACCGACCACTCGCAGACCTGGAGCCACGACCAGGACGTCAAGACGACGGGCCGGGACTCCAGCATCGCGGGCAACGCCGTGGTCCTCGACTGGGCGCTTCCCGTCCAGATCGCCGGGAACGGCGGCGGCGTCGCAGGCGGCACCGGCCGCGTGATCGGTGGGTCGGCCAGCCAGAGCACCACCGAGACCGGGGACGTCGCCACCAACGGCGACGGCTCCTCGCTCTCCGGCAACGTGGTGGCGGGCCAGTTCGCCACCCCGGTGCAGGTGACCGGCAACGCCGCGTCCTACCTGCTCGGCAACGGGCAGAGCCACGGCTACTCCGCCGACACCGTCGCCGCATCCGGCGGCTCGCTGCTGAGCTCCGGCGACCGGGCCTCCGGGTCGGGCAACGTGGTCGGTGCGCCGATCGCCCTGCCGGTCAAGTTCAACTGCAACTCCGGTGCGGTGTGGGGCTCGCTGTCGAACTCCGACGGCTGCAACACCTCCGCCGACGCCGTGGCCGGGGCCGACCGCATGGTCCGCGGCGGCTCCCCGACCTACCTCGCGACCAGCGGCAACGACTCGTTCCTGTCCGGCAACGCCGGGGCGGCCGCGCTGTCCCCGATCGCGAACGTCGCGGGTGTCGCGGGCTCGTGGATCGGCAACGCCTCGGCGGGTCTTCCCGAAGCCGGCAGCTCCTCCAGCACTGCCGACTCGGGTGGCTTGGTCACGACCGCCGGTGACAACTCGAGCGGATCGGGCAACGTCCTGAACCCGGCGATCGCGCTGCCGGTCGAGGCCTTCGGCATCGGTGGCACCTACATCGGCCAAGCGAACGCCGTGCACGACAACACGACCGACGCCGACGCGGGCGACGGCAGCTACACCCGGGGCAACGGCGCCGTCCTCGGCGGCAACACCGTCAACACCCAGGCCGCGGGCGCGCCCGAGGTCTTCGGTATCGGCGGCAGCCACATCGGCAACGCGACCGGCGCGGCGACCGAGGACAAGAAGGTCACCGCCGGCGGGTACGACGGCACGCTGGGCAACAACTCGTCCGGTTCGGGCAACCTCGTCCAGGTGCCGGTCGCCCTGCCCGCCGAGGTCTTCGGCATCGGTGGTTCGTTCATCGGCCAGGGCTCCGGCGCGGCCGACGAGACCAAGGTCGTCCACGGCGGCGGCGGTGGCAACACCGACGACGACAACGGCTTCCTGAGCTCGAACTTGGGCGCGGTCCCGCTGTCCACCCCGGTGCAGGTCGCCAACGTCGGTGGCGCCCTCATCGGCCAGGGCCACGGCAAGGGCTCGACCGACACGACGTCGATCGCGGGCGGCGACCTCAAGGCGGCCGGCCCGGCCGGCGCCGCCGCGGGCAACATCATCGAGGCCCCGGTCGCGCTGCCCGTGCAGGCGATGGGCGTCGGTGGCGCGCTCGCCGGCATCGGCACCGGTGAGAACGACAACATCACCGACGCGAAGGCGGGCGGCAACGCCCTGACCGACGGCCGCGACGGTGCGCTGACCGGCAACATCGTGAAGGCCCCGATCGCGGGCGCCGGCACGGTCTTCAGCGACGGGATCGCGGCGGCCGCCCTGGGCACCGGCGCGGGCACCAACGACGTCGCGTCGCAGGCGGGCGGCAACGCCACCACCAACGGCAACCGCGGCAGCGTGGCCGGCAACATCGTCGGCGTGGACCCGCTGGCGGTGGCGCAGGTCTTCGGTGACGCCGTCAGCGTGGCGGGTGTCGCCAAGAGCGCCGGCATCAACATGACCGAGGTCGAGAACGCGGGCGACGACACCACCTCCGGTGTCGAAGGCGCGATCTCGGGCAACATCCTCGACCTGCCGGTGACCGCGATCGCGCAGCTGTTCGGCGACGCGGTGACCGTGGGCGGCGTGGCGCACGCCCTCGGCGAGAACACGCTGACCACGGAGAACGGCGGCAAGTCCGTCACCGCGGGCGACCAGTCCAGCCTGTCGGGCCTCAACCTGTACCACGCGTTCGCGCTCCCGGTGCAGATCTTCGGCGTGCCCCTCGAGCTGCTCGGGGTCGCCAACGCCTACGCGACGGACGCGACGAGCATCGACGACGAGACCGCGGACCCCATCGCGTTCCCGGCCGAGGGCTCGGAGCTGGCGGCCGACGAGCTGCCGTCGCTGGCCGCGTTCCGCAGCGGCCTGCCCACCCAGGGCGGCCTGCCGTCGGTGGACGGCCTGTCCGGCAAGCTGCCGATCGCCGGCCTGCTCGGCGGACTGCCGTCGGTCGACGGGCTGACCGGCCTGCTGCAGACGAGCAACCTGTCCACCCAGGGCCTGCCCACCCAGGGTCTGCCCGTGCGGGCGCTGCCCGCGGTGGCCGCGCTCGCCGGCAACCTGCCGGCCGCCGGGCTGCCCACCCAGGGCCTGCCCGCGCTGCCGGTCGCGGCTCCGCTGACCATCGAGCGCGCCGACGTGCCGCCGGTGACCAGCCCGCTGTCGGGTGCCTCGGGTCTGGCGCACCTGCCGGCTCCGGCGCTGCCGACCGCTTCGGCGCTGCCGGTGAACGGCCTGTCGTCGCTGGGCTCCCTCGGGGGCCACGGCACCGAGCGTGCGGACGTGCCGGCTGCCGGCCTGCCCGTGGCGCTGCCGGTGAACGGCCTGTCGTCGCTGGGCTCCCTCGGGGGCCACGGCACCGAGCGTGCGGACGTGCCGGCTGCCGGTCTGCCCGTGGCGCTGCCGGCCCTCGGTGGCGTTCCGGCGCTGCCGAAGTCGGCCCTGCCGAAGCCGGCCCTGCCGGCGCTGCCCACCGCGCTGCCCGCGGTGAACGGTCTGTCGTCGCTGGGCTCGCTCGCGGGCCACGGCACCGAGCGCGCGGACGTGCCGGCCACCGGCCTGCCCGTCGAGGCCCCGGCCCTGCCGGTCGCCCTGCCGACCGCCCTGCCGACCGCCCTGCCGACCGCGCTGCCGACGGCTCTGCCGGCCGTCCCTGCTCTGCCGGTGAACGCCAAGCTGCCGGTGCTGGACAGCACCCCGCAGGTGCCGGCGATGTCGGGGCTGGACTCCACCGGCTTCCTCGCGAAGCTGATGGGCCTGGTCAAGCGCAAGTAGTGCGGTGAAGCCGGCGGGTTCTCCGGAACCGGGGAGCCCGCCGGCCCACGATCCCCGCTGTCACGCCGCCGGGCGCTCCACCGCGCCGCGAGGGCGACCTCGCACGGAGCGCTCCGGCGACGGACTGCGGACGCGGGCCTCCCGCAAACCGAATAGCGCTCCTTCCCTGGAGACGACGAGCCCCAGGAGCCAGCACGGCTCCTGGGGCTCGTTCGCGTCTTGCGGGCCGGTCAGGAGAACTGGAGCGAACGCTTCGCCAGGCCGTGCCAGAAGCCGTCGATCACCGTGCGGCCGGACCCCTTGTCCGAGGTGGCGCCGAGGGAGACGAAGAGCGGCGCGAAGTGCTCGATCCGCGGGTGCGCGAGCGTCGCCGCCGGCGCCTTCTGCCGGAAGTCCAGCAGCGTGTCGACGTCGCCGCTGCGCAGGACCTCGGCACCCCAGTGGTCGAACTCGGCCGACCACGCCGGCGGCGTCCCATCGGTGGCGCGGGCCATGCCGCTCAGGTTGTGGGTGAAGAAGCCGCTGCCGATGATCAGCACGCCTTCGTCGCGCAGCGGCGCGAGCTTGCGGCCGAGGTCGAACAGCTCCCGCGGGTCGAGCGAAGGCATCGAGACCTGCAGCACCGGGATGTCGGCGTCCGGGTACATCTCGACCAGCGGCACGTAGGCGCCGTGATCGAGGCCGCGCTCCGGGGCGTCGTGCACCGGTGTCTCCGTCGAGCGAAGCAGCTTCCGGACCTTCGCCGCCAGCTCCGGCGCGCCGGGAGCCGCGTACTTCACCTGGTAGTAACGCTCGGGGAAGCCCCAGAAGTCGTACACGAGCGGCACGGTCGTCGTCGCCCCGATGGTCAGCGGCGCTTCCTCCCAGTGCGCCGACACGACCAGGATCGCGCGGGGCTTCGGGAGGTCGGCGGACCAGCCGGCGAGCTGGCCGGTCCACGTCTTGTCGTCGGCGAGCGGCGGGGCGCCGTGGCTGAGGTAGAGAACCGGGGTGCGGGTCATCGAGCGCTCCAGTGCTTGAAAGTTCAACTACTAGAGTGCTCGACGTCGCCGCGCCCCGGGATATTCCTCAGGCGGCTTCGAGGTTCGCGGCGCACCGTTCCAGTGTTCGCAGCGTGGTGCGGTAGTCGTCGTCGCTGATGCCCTCGACGGTTTTCGCGCGGAACTCCTTGATGCGCTCTTCGACGCGGGCGTGGGCTTCGCGGCCGTCGGCGGTCAAGGTGCCGTCCTCGCCGACCCAGCCGCGGGCGCGCAGGTCGGCCACCTTCGGTGCCATCGGACCCTCGCCGGTGACGAACGGCGCCATCGCCGTGTCGACCTGCTCCGGCGTGCGGGCGCCGAGGGCGATCGTGTTGAGTACCTGCCAGTGCCGGCGAGTCAGTGACTCCGCGTCGAGGGACTGGGCCATGGAGGATTCGAGAAGCTCGTGGAGGTGGCGAAGCCACCAGCCGAGGGGTTTCATGAGGACTCCGATATGTCAGTGAGCAACTACATGTAAAAGTACATGTAGTTCGGAGGTGGAGCAACCATGACCGACGCCGTGGCCGACGTCGAGCGCGCCATGATCGCGATCCGCCGCAGCCAGCAGCGGCGAGCCCTCAGCCGGATCGGCAAGGCGAGAGGCCGCGGCGCGCACGACCCGGTGTTCGAGCTGCTCGACGTCGTCGAAGAGCTCGCCGAACGCGGGGAGCCCAGTACAGTGACGGCCTTGAGTGCGGCGATGGGCGTCGACCAGCCGCGCGCCAGCAGGCTCGTGGCGCGCGCGGTCGAGCAGGGCTTGCTTCGCCGCGAAGCCGATCAGCGCGACGGACGGCGTGCGGTGCTCGTGCCGACCGAAGCCGGCCAGGCGCACCTCGACGAGCTGCACGCCTTCCGCCGTGGGGTGTTCGCGGAGGTCATGGCGGACTGGCCGGAGGAGGACCGCGAGACGTTCGGCCGGCTCCTCACGGCGTTCGTCCGCGGGTACGGCGCCCTCGATTAGTCGTGCGAAAGGTCGACGAAGCGGCTGTAGTGCAGCTGGTGCGCGACGGTGATCGTCGCCGTCGGGCCGGCGCGGTGCTTCGCGATGATCAGATCCGCCTCACCCGCGCGCGGGTCGTCCCGCTCCCAGGCGTCCGGGCGGTTGACCAGGATGACGAGGTCGGCGTCCTGCTCCAGTGAGCCGGACTCACGCAGGTCGGACAGCATCGGGCGCTTGTCCGTCCGCTGCTCCGGACCACGGTTCAGCTGGCTGATCGCGATCACCGGGACCTCGATCTCCTTCGCCAGCAGCTTCATCTGCCGCGAGAACTCCGAGACTTCCTGCTGCCGCGACTCGACGCGCTTGCCGGACGTCATCAGCTGGAGGTAGTCGAGGACGACGAGCTTCAGGTCGTTGCGCTGCTTCAACCGGCGCGCCTTCGCGCGGATCTCCATCATCGTCATGTTCGGCGAGTCGTCGACGAACAGCGGCGCTTCGGAAACCTCGCTCATCCGCCGGGCCAGCCGCGTCCAGTCGTCGTCGGACATCTTGCCGCCGCGCATGTCGGCGAGGCGGATCTTGGCCTCGGCCGACAGCATGCGCATGACGATCTCGGTCCGGCTCATTTCCAGCGAGAAGATGACGCTGGTCAGGCCGTGCCGGATCGACGCCGAGCGCGCGAAGTCCAGGCCCAGTGTCGACTTGCCGACACCGGGACGGGCGGCGACGATGATCATCTGACCCGGGTGCAGCCCGTTGGTCAGCTCGTCGAAGTCGGTGAACCCGGTCGGGATGCCCCGCGACTGGCCGCCGCGCGAGGCGATCGCGTCGATCTCGTCCATCGTCGGCTGCAGCAGCTCTTCCAGCGCGACGTAGTCCTCGCTGGTCCGGCGCTCGGTGACGTCGTAGATCGCGGCCTGCGCGCGGTCGACCACCTCGTCGATGTTCGCGCCGTCGGCCGCGGCCGCGCCGTAGCCGTACTGCACGATCCGGGTGCCCGCCTCGACCAGCCGGCGCAGCACCGCCTTCTCCGAGACGATCTCCGCGTAGTAGCCGGCGTTCGCCGCCGTCGGCACCGTCGCGATCAGCGTGTGCAGGTACGGCGCGCCGCCGACGCGGCCCAGCTCCCCGCGCCGCTCCAGCTCCGCCGAGATGGTGATCGGGTCGGCGGGCTCGCCGCGGCCGTAGAGGTCGAGGATGCAGTCGTAGATCGCCTGGTGCGCGGGCTTGTAGAAGTCGTCGGGGCCGAGCGCCTCGATGACGTCGGCGACCGCGTCCTTGGACAGCAACATCCCGCCGAGCACGGACTGCTCGGCCGCGATGTCCTGCGGCGGCTGGCGGTCGAACGCGCCACCGCCGGGACCGGGATCGCTCGGGCCCGGGTCGGACTCCGCGTACATCGGACTGCGGTCGTCGGTCAGCGCCACCGCCCCGGACACCTCCTCATTGTGTCGAACACCCGTTCGAGTATGCCGGATCTTCGCTCTCGAAGCACGTGGCTGGCGCCCATGCCTTTGGTCCACCGGTCGTTCGCCGGACCTCGTCCCCCGATGATCGGCGACAACGCCGGCCGGCTGCCGCAGACACGCGGAGCGCCACCGTGAGTACAGGCCCGAGCGGGCACGCTAGATCCCCCGGAAGGCCGATGGCAATTCAGGGTGGGGACCCTTCTGTGGACAACCTGGGGATGAACGGGGGTAACCAATCACAGGTACCGCGAGAGCTGTGGACAAGTTGGGGACAAGCGTGATCGCATTTGGGAAATCCGCAGGTCAACGACTGTGTGCAAGGTGTGGAGAACTTGCGGGAAACTCGTCCGGCGTGTCGCGGGAAGTCCGTTCTTCGGCGTGTCGTGGACCAGTTCGAACCCATTGACCCACACGGCCTGTGGATGAATATCACAGAGGGTTGACGCGTCACGCGGTGGGCTGAACGCCGCGCCGGTCAGGCCGCGGTGAGCCGGCCCTGTGCGCTGCGTAACCGGTCGGCGAGAACGCGCTGGTCGGCCGGGGTGAAGGCGATCCGGTTCTCGCCCCGCCCCGGAATCTCCTCGGTCAGCCACCGGCCTTCCGACGTATCGATGTAGTTCACGGGGCGTTCGATCCGGTGCCGCGCGCCGGTGCGGCTACGGGCTGCGACGTAGAGGCTGCCGCTCCCCATCCGGCGCAACGCGAGGATCCGGCGAAGCTCTTCGACCTCCTGCGAACCCTCGGCCGGGCGGTCGTTGCGGAGCACCGCGAACCCACCGTCGTCGCCGCGGGCGGTCCCCTCGATCTGGCTCTTCGGCACGGCGATCGGGGTTCCGCGGCCCGGTGCCAGCTTCGGGATCTGGCCGAGGAAGTCGTCGAGCAGCTCGCCCGGCCTGGACGACTCCAGCACGACGACGTCCAGCTCCTCGTGCTTGGCCAGCACGAACGCCTCGCCTCCCGCGCTGCCGGCGAGCAGCCGGTAGCTCACCGGCTTGCCCTGGAACCCGCCGTCGACCCAGCCGTAGTACTCCAGCTGCGGCCGGGCGATCGCTTCGATCGCCGCGACGAACCCCGGGTGCATGCCGCGCGGGCCGAACAGCCCGGCCTTGGCGAGCTCGGCGTTGGTCCGCTCGTCTTCGGCGCGCTGGGCCTCGTCGCTGTACCAGGTCGGCGTCTCGGACAGCACCGTGTGCGGCTCGCCGCCCCGGCGCCGGATCAGGTTGATCAGGGTGCCGGTCGTGATGGTGACCTGCCTGTCCAGCACCGCTCTTTCCCCCAGTAAGAATCGGACACAGTGAAGATCGAACTCGATGAACCCCGGTGATCACGGAAAACGCCGGGCGCGCCCATCTTGGCACGCACCCGGTGGTCCCGCGTGCGCTACTCGCCGATGACCGGCGGCGCGGTCAGCTCGTCGGTCCCGAAGATGTCGTTCGGGTCGTCGCCGAGCAGGTACTTCGACGTGCGTTCCTCGTCGCCGCCGCCCTGGCCCTTGGCGCCGCCGGGGTGCATGCCGCCCATGCCACCCATCCCGGAAGCGCCGCCGCGACCTGCCGCCGCGCCGCCC